>JAYSZD010000413.1:0-11091 GCA_043738185.1 Hymenobacter sp.
TCGTCTTCGATGCCCGAAATTTCGGCTTCGTGCAGCCGAACCACGTCGCGAATATTTACCAGCCAGTTGTCAATCAAGCCATACTGCTTGTTGGCCGCCGCAGCCGCGACACCGCCGCAGCCGTAGTGGCCCACCACCATAATGTCCTTCACGCCCAGCACTTCCACGGCGTATTGCAATACCGAAAGCATATTCATGTCGGAATGCACCACCAGGTTAGCAATGTTGCGGTGCACAAACATTTCGCCCGGACCCGTGCCCGTGATGCCCGAGGCGGGCACCCGCGAATCGGAACAGCCGATGAACAGGTAGCGGGGAGTCTGACCGTTAGCCAGCCGCTGAAAAAACTCCGGGTCGTGGGCATTTTTAGAAGCCACCCACTCGCGGTTATTGGTGAGGATGTCTTGGATACCTGCCATAGTGAAATGGTTAAATGGTTTAAATAAAGAATTTTAGTAAGGTATTAACGTAGCGCTCCGGCGGGAACAGGCCGCTGAGTTGCGGCTTAGTGCACGCCCAGGTCAACTTGCCGGATGCCACGCAGCTCCAGGGCAATGCCGCGCGCCGGAGCTGCCTGACGAAAGGCTTCGATGGCTTCCAGTACGTCGTGGTCGATGATATCGGAACGGGTACCATCAAGAATAACGCGGCTGCCGGTGGGAAGCTGCTCCAGCGTAGTAACAATACTGGCTTTGTTAAGAAAGGATACGTGTTCCGGCAGCCGAAGGTGCAGCAAGCCGGGCGCGTCGTCGGGGGTGGGCTCGTTGCGCAGGTACGAGCCGGCCTTGGAATTGTCGCGCAGGATAAAGAAAAAGCCCAGCACCAAGCCAATGGTCACCCCTTTGAGCAAATCCGTGAACAGCACCGCTACAATGGTGATAATGAATGGAATGAACTGCTCGCGCCCCAGGCGCCACTGCAGGCGATACAACGCCGGCCGCGTGAGTTTGTAGCCCACCAGCAGCAGCACGGCGGCCAGAGCCGAGAGCGGAATCAGGTTCAGTACCGAGCCCAGAAAAACCAGGCTGACGAGTAGCAACAGCCCGTGAATAAACGCCGACATGCGCGTTTGACCACCGGCGCTGATGTTGGCCGACGAGCGCACGATAACGGCGGTGATGGGCAGCCCACCCAGCAGGCCGCTTACCAGGTTGCCCGCGCCCTGGGCCAGCAGCTCGCGGTTGGTGGGCGTGTGGCGCTTCTGGGGGTCGAGGTTGTCCACGGCTTCCACGCTGAGCAGGGTTTCCAGCGAGGCCACGAGAGCAATGGTCAGGGCCACGCCGTAGGTGGCAGGGTTGCGCAGGGCGCCGAAATCGGGAACCGTCATGGCGCTCAGCAGCTGCTGCATGGAAGAGATGACGGGCAGCGTGACGAGGTGTTCGGGCCGCACCTGCAATTCGGGCGTCACCGCCTCCAGCAATTGGTTGAGGCCCACGGCTACCAGCACGGCAACCAGCGCGCCCGGCACCAGACGCGCCCACGGTTGTCGGCGCACGGCTTTGGTATCCCACAATAGCATCAATGCCAGCGAAACGACGCCTATCAGCACCGACCCCCAACTCAGGCCCCGAACAGCGGCCCCAATGGCAGAGAAGGTGTTGAAACCATCAACCTGCGAGAAATTCAAGTCTTCAAAAAAGTCAGAATCCGCCCCAAGAAAATGGGGGATTTGCTTCATGATGAGAATAATGCCAATGGCAGCCAGCATGCCCCGAATAACGGCAGCCGGAAAGTACAGGGCAATAATGCCGGCCCGGCCCAGCCCCATGATAATCTGCATCACGCCGGCAACTGCCGTGGCCGCCAGCATGGCCTGAAACGAGCCCAGGGTGGCAATGCCGGAAAGCACAATGGTGGTGAGACCCGCCGCCGGCCCGCTCACGCTCACGGCCGAGCCGCTCAGCCAGCTCACCAGCACCCCGCCCACGATGCCCGCCACCACACCCGAAAGCAACGGCGCGCCCGAGGCCAGCGAGATTCCCAGACACAGCGGCAGCGCAACCAGAAAGACCACCAGGCCCGCGGGAGCATCCTGGGCTAGCGAACCAAAAACAGATGACTTGAGGGGAGGAAGATTGGATTTGGAACCAGCAATGGGAGCACCCGTACGCGAGGACGTTGAAATAATTTCCGGCATAAGGTCAATGGCGAGCTCGTAGGAAGACGAAGTACCGATAATTCGGAATTGTTCGATTCACAGCACAAGGTTACGAGCGACCTGTTAAGACCGAATTAAAGAAGTATTAAAAGGAAATTAAAACAGGGGTGACGCTACGGATAAACCTTGTTAGGCCATACCAGCCACACCTGGGTGCCGCGCCCGGCTTCGCTTTCCACGCGTACCGTGCCCCCGTGCAGAGCCATGAGCCGGGCGGTGAGCGGCAGGCCGATGCCGTGGCCCGGCACCGTGCGGGCCGATGCGGCCCGGAAAAACGGCACGAATACCTGCTGCAAATCGGCCTGGCTCAGGCCCGGCCCTTCGTCGGAAACCAGCAGGCTGATGCGCGGTCCGGCGCGGGCCAGCGTGGCCGTAACGGTCCCGCCGTTGCAGGCCGAAAACTTGCAGGCATTATCCAGCACGTTGAGCATGGCCGACAGCAGCAAGGCGTCGTTGCCCCGCACGGTAAAGGCCGTCGCATCGTCTGTTTCGCCAAAGTCCAGGTCGACGCGGCAAGTGGGGTGGCGCCGCAGAAGCTGCTCGTAGGCCTGCAGCAGCAGCTCATCGAGGCGGACTGCCCCCATCGACACCAGCGATGCGTCGTCCGAAGCCCGCGCGATTTGCAGCAGCCCGTTGGTGAGGCCGTTGAGCTGCCGGGCCGAGTCCAGGGTGCTTTGCAGCACGCGGCGGTACTCGGCGGGCGGGCGCTCGGCTTGCAGCAGGGCCACTTCCAGCTCCCCAATCAGGGCTGTGAGGGGCGTGCGCAGCTCGTGCGAGGCATCCCGCACGAAGGTGCGCTGGCCCACGAAGCTGGTTTCGAGGCGGTCGAGCAAGACGTTGAACCGCTGGGCCAGCCGCCCGATTTCGTCGTTGGAGCTTTCGGCCTGGGTAAGGCGCTGGCTCAGGTCCGTGGCCGTGATGCCGTCTACCTCCTGCACCATGCGGCGCAACGGCCGAAGCGCCTGGCCGGCAAAAAACCAATTTCCAATTCCCATTACCGCCAGCGCGGCCAACAAGCCGATGGCCAGCAAGTCGCGCAGCTGCGCCAGTTGCTCCCGGCTGTCCTCGTCTACCGAAGACGCCACCACCACCAGGGGCCCCAGACGGGCGTCGTGGTAGAACAGGCCCACCGTTTCGTGGTAATTGGTTTCGGTTTCCAGCACGGCACGGCCCGAGCGGCGTACTTTTTCCAGCCAGGCCAGCGGCACGGGTTTGGCAGGCCCCTGCCCCTCCCGAAACACCAGCTGGTTGCGGGCGTCGTACACGCGGCCTTCCTCGTCGGGCAGGGTGCGGTAGAGCTGCCGCAAGTAGCGCCGGTACGAGGCCTGTTGGTTGGCCGTGGCCTGGTTATTCTGGCCGTCGGCGTAGGCGTGGCCCACCACCAGCGTCCGCTTAAACAGCATTTGGGTAAACAGCGTGCGGTGCGACTGCAGCGTGACCACGTAAATAGCCAGGGCAAACAAGAGCAGCGTGACCGCCAGAATAAACCCGAACTGCAGCGCAAGGCGGAGGCGAATGGACATCGGGGAGGCGGTTGGTGGTTAGGGGCGGCATTTTTGGCAGTGGTCCGAGCCGTGGTGATGCCACGAATTACCCAACGGGCTTCGTGATACCCCTAGATTCTGCAACGTCACCGTGCTGCTACTCTTTGGTGGTATCACGGCCAGAAAGCCGCTGCACCACCTCGATTTAGACCACCGTCGCATTAATTTAGTCAGCAACCACCGCCCGCTATTCAGCCCGGATTCCGGGGCGTAAATCAGCCCTCGGTTTTCATCACGTAGCCCATGCCCACCAATGTATGAATGAGCTTGGGCTCGAACCCTTTGTCAATCTTCTTGCGCAGGAAATTGATGTACACGTCGATGACATTGGAACCCGTGTCAAAGCTCATGTCCCAGACGTGCTCCAGCAAATCGGCACGGGAGGCCACGCGCCCTTGGTTGCGCAACAGGTATTCGAGCAGCGAAAACTCCCGCGCCGTGAGCTGCACCGGCTGGCCCGCCCGCTCCACGCGCTTGGCGGCGGGGTCCAGGCTCAAATCGGCCAGGTATAGCACGGCTTTCGGGGCCGGTGCTTCGGTGCGGCGCCGCACCAAGGCCCGCAGCCGGGCCAGCAACTCGTCAAAGGCAAAGGGCTTGACGAGGTAGTCGTCGGCTCCGGCATCGAGGCCCCGGATTTTATCGTCGGTTTCGCCCAGGGCCGTGAGCAGCAGGATGGGCACGCCGGGGTCGTGGGCGCGCACCTGCCGGCACACTTCCAGGCCACTCAGCCCGGGCAGCATCTGGTCCAGAATCAGGCAGTCGTACTGGGTAGACTGGGCACGGCGCAGGCCCAGCAGCCCATCGGCGGCCAGGTCCACGGTGTAGTCCTGCTCGGTCAGGCCCCGGTGCAGGAAGGCGGCTACCGAGGGCTCGTCTTCAACTAAAAGGATTTTCATGCGGCTGGAAGGTAAGACCGTTTATAAAAAACAACTCGCACCCCTTCCGATTTGAACATATCGTTAAGTTTAGTTATTCAGTAATTAGTTTCCCTCTACTTCCCGCCGTTTTCCACCTGCAATTCAGGCATTTTATTACTGAATAACAACTTTTTACCTAACCGAAGCAAGGCGCTTCAGTATTTGTAATCGTTCTAAATACTCGGTCCTTCAAAACACTGTATGAAATGAACCCGTAGGTATTTCTAAACAGCAATCCAGTTTTTCCGCCTCCTCATGCCTCAAGTTACCCAAGCCCCACTGGCCCCGCCACCGGCCCCGCTGGCCCCCACCCAGGCCGTCAGCCTCCACATCAACGGCCAGGCGCACACCCTCCAGATTGCGCCCTGGACCACCCTGCTCGATGCCCTGCGCGAACACCTCGACCTGACCGGCACCAAGAAAGGCTGTGACCACGGCCAGTGCGGCGCCTGCACGGTACTGGTCGATGGCAAGCGCATCAATTCCTGCCTCTCGCTGGCGGTGATGCAGGAAGGCACCGAAATTCACACTATTGAAGGCATGGGCACGGAGGGTAGCCTGAGCCCGCTGCAACAGGCGTTTATCGACCACGACGCCTTTCAGTGCGGCTATTGCACACCGGGCCAGATTTGCTCGGCGCAAGGCCTCATCAACGAAGGCACGGCCAAAACCGAAGCTGTAGTACGGGAGCTGATGAGCGGCAACGTGTGCCGCTGCGGTGCCTACAGCAACATTTTGAGCGCCGTGATGGAAGTGGTGGGGAAGGAATTAAAAATGGAGAATTAAAAATTAAAAATGGCTTCCTGCAAATTGTTGGCAGTCCATTTTTTACCGGGAATTTTTAATTTTTAATTCATAATTTTTAATTCAAAGAAATGAACAGTTTCACTTTCACCCAAGCCACCGCCGTGGCTGGCGCCGTGCAGGACACTACCGCGCACCCCGACGCGGCCTACATTGGCGGCGGCACCAACCTGATTGACCTGATGAAGGAAAACGTGGCCCGCCCCACGCACCTCATCGGCCTCAAAAACCTAGGCCTCGACACCATCGAAACGCTGCCCGATGGCGGCCTGCGCCTCGGTGCCCTCGCCACCAACGCCGACACCGCCTGGCACCCCGAAGTGGAGAAGCGCTACCCGCTGCTGAACCAGGCCATTCTGGCCGGGGCCAGCCCGCAGCTACGCAACATGGCCACCGACGGCGGCAACCTGATGCAGCGCACCCGCTGCTACTACTTCTACGACCTGGCCACGCCCTGCAACAAGCGTGAGCCGGGGAGCGGCTGCTCGGCCATCGGCGGCTACAACCGCGTGTGCGGCATTCTGGGCACCAGCGACTCCTGCATCGCCACTCACCCAAGCGACATGTGCGTGGCCCTGGCCGCCCTCGACACCACGGTGCGCGTGAGCGGACCGAACGGCGAGCGTATTATCAAATTCGAGGATTTCCACCGCCTGCCCGGCGACCACCCCGAGCGCGACAACACCCTGGAACCCGGCGAACTCATCACCGGCCTCGACCTGCCGGAAAAAGGCTTCTCCAAGAATTTCAGCTACCTGAAGCTGCGCGACCGCAGCAGCTACGCCTTTGCGCTGGTGAGCGTGGCCGCCGCACTGGAGCTCGACGGCAACACCATTATTGATGCCCGGCTGGCGCTGGGTGGCGTGGCCCACAAGCCCTGGCGCGACCAGGAGGCCGAGGCCCTGCTCATCGGCCAGCCCGCCACGGCCGAAACCTTCGGCCGCGCCGCCGCCAAGGTACTGGCCGGAGCGAAAGGCCACGGAGCCAATACGTTCAAGATTGAGCTGGCCCGTCGTGCCATTGTGCGCGCGCTCAAGCAAGCCACCGAAATGCAGGAGGTGGTGGACACCAACGCCTTCCAGAATTCCAACCCCTAACTGAATTGGTAACTGCAGGTGGCTGGGTAACTCATCCCGGCGTGCGCGGTACAGCCCCTATTCCCTTCTCCGAAAAAGAGAACCAGCTTTAGCTTCCATTCTACAGTTAAGGCTAAAAACCAGTTCTCCTTTTCGGAGAGGGGCTAGGGCATGAGGCGTACGCGCCGGACGACAGCACCAAAACGCAAAAGCCTTCCCAGCCGGGCAGCTCACTCCCATTACTAATCCAGCCCCAATCCGAAATTACATGACTCTCCAAACCAACTACATCGGTAAGCCCACGAGCCGCGTCGACGGCCCGGCTAAAGTGACCGGCACCGCCAAATACGCCGCCGAATACAACGTGCCCAACCTGCTGTATGGCTACGTGGTGAGCAGCACGATTACAAAGGGCAAAATCGTTAAAATCGATAGCGCGCCGGTACTGGCGCTCCCTGGCGTGCATCAGGTTTTCTCGCACGAAAACGTGCCTTCGCTGGCCTGGTTCGACCGCAGCTACCAGGACATGCTTGCGCCCGGCGGCTCGCCGTTCCGGCCGCTGCATTCAGCCGAAATCAAGTACAATCAGCAGCCGGTCGCGCTGGTGATAGCCGACACCTTTGAGCTGGCCCGCTACGCCGCCTCCATCCTGCGCATTGATTACGAGGAAGTAGCGTTTGAAACCGAGCTGCGCAAGCACCTCGACGAGGCCTACGAGCCGGGCAGTGGCAAAATTGGTTTCGAGCCGCCCAAGTCGCGCGGCAACTTTGGCAAGGGTTGGAAGGAAGGCGTGGCCCACGTGGAGGCGCAGTTCTCGCACCACCCCCAGCACCACAACCCCATGGAAAACTTTGCCACTACCGTGGAGTGGCTGGGCGACAAGAACCTGAATATTTACGATAAAACCCAGGGTGCCTTCAACAGCCAGCAGGTGGTGACCGGGATTTTCGGGCTGAGCAAGGAACAGGCGCGGGTAATTTCGAAGTACACCGGCGGCGGTTTTGGCTCCGGCTTGCGGCCACAGTACCAGCTGTTTCTGGCCGTGCTGGCCTCGCTGGAGCTGGAGCGCTCGGTACGCGTGTCGCTCACCCGCGAGCAGATGTTCAGCTTCGGCCACCGTCCCGAAACCCTGCAGCATGTGGCCCTGGCCGCGGCAGCCGACGGCTCGCTCACCGGCATCAACCACGTGGCGGTGGCCGAAACCTCCCATTTTGAGGACTTCACCGAAAACGTGGTGGGCTGGAGCGGCATGCTCTACGACTGCAAAAACGTGAAGCTGGACTACCGCCTCGCCAAGCTCGACGTGTACACGCCGCTTGATATGCGCGCCCCCGGCGCGGCCTCGGGCTCCATTGCCCTGGAAATTGCGATGGACGAACTGGCCTATGCCGCCGGCCTCGACCCGCTTGAACTCCGCCTGCGCAATTACTCCGACCGCGACCAGGCCAAGGACCTCCCCTTTTCCAGCAAGGCCCTGCGCAAGTGCTACCACGAGGGCGCGGCCAAATTCGGCTGGGAGCAACGCACTGCCGAGCCCGGCTCGATGCGCGACGGTAACCTACTGGTAGGCTGGGGCATGGCCGGCGGCGTGTGGGACGCCAACAAGCTGCCCGCCACGGTAAAAGCCAGCCTCGACGCCGACGGCCACCTCACGGTGAGCAGCGGCACCAACGAAATCGGCACCGGCACCTACACCATTATGAGCCAGATTGCGGCCGAAAGCATGGGCCTGCCCATCGAAGCCGTCACCTTCGTGCTGGGCGACACCACCCTGCCCGAGTCGCCCATCCAAGGCGGTTCCTGGACGGCCGCCTCGGTGGGGAATTCGGTGGTGGAAGCCTGCACCAAGCTCGGCGAAGCCCTACTGAAGCAGGCCCAGAAAATGGATAACCCGGCCTTCAGCGGCGTCAAAATCGAGGATGTGGAGTTTGCCAACGGCCAAATGCGCCTGCGCTCCGACAGCACCCAAGCCATGGTGCTGCGCGACGTGGTGCAGGCCAGCGGTGAGCCCAAAATCGAAGCCGAAAACTCTACCATCATGGCCAAGCTGGAGATGCTGAAGCCGCCAAAATACTCCATGCACGCCCACAACGCGGTATTTGTGGAAGTGAAAGTAGACCCTGAGCTAATGACCGTGCACGTCACCCGCGTGGTGAATGCCGTGGCCGCCGGCCGCATCATCAATTCCAAAACCGCTCGTAGCCAGGTCCTCGGCTCCGTAGTCTGGGGCCTGGGCATGGCCCTGATGGAAGAGACGGTGATGGACCATCGCTTCGGCCGCTACATGAACAAAAGCCTGGCCGAATACCACATGCCCGTGAACGCCGACATCCACGACATCGACGTAATTTTCGTGAGCGAGGAAGACGACAAAGTAAACCCGCTCGGCATCAAAGGCCTGGGCGAGGTGGGCATGCTCGGCGTAGCCGCCGCCGTGAGCAACGCCATTTACCACGCCACCGGCAAGCGCGTGCGCGATATGCCCATTACGATTGACAAGCTGCTGTAGAAACTCTGGCGGCCGTTGCCGCTGAAGTGACACGGAAACGCCCCGTAACTGGTTGGTTGCGGGGCGTTTCTATTTTAATCATCATACAAATTTTGTGTGGCGCATAGTTACTCTTGCCATTTATCAACTAAATTAAAATTATTATTTTGTAGCATTTGAATAAATCTTTCTCGCGCCAAACTATTAAATTTTCTGTAGTGCCAATGATGATATCCCACTTCCAGATTATAGAATTCTCTTGTCTGCGCGTAGCCTAAATCAATAGCTTTATCTATAAATTTCCGAAATAAGGTTCCATCTTTTGTATGCAGCTGTATTTTCTTGTGGTCTTCAAGAGTCAAGTTAGTCTCACCTATTAATGTGTGAGCAACGATTTTAAGATACCCATTCTCAATAGTATCGTCCTTATTATTTATCAGGAAATTGGTTACTTCTTCCTTTTGCGAAAAATCATTAGCTAGCCATAATTCTGTTTCTTGATTGTCCCAATAGTTCTGGATATAAATCCAGAAGCCATCAATAGTTGGCAGACAATCAATAAATTTCAGGAATACTTCCTCCAGTTTTTCTTTCCCAACTACTAATTCAAGTTCGAAAATACCGGCCTCATCTTTCCCATAAGCGACGAAGGCTTCTTTGATTAGTTCGTAATCATACTCCCCTTCTTCGACTGAACAGACGATACCAACCGGTGAAGTAAAGTCTTTTTCTGGGTCGTTAGCAGGAAACGAGTATACTGCTTGGCGCATATAGACGCTATCAGACAGTTGAACCAACTCCTCCTTATCTTCAATAACATCAAAGTCTTCGAGTTTTGACGCTTGAAACAGGTCAGGATTGTTAAATCTTTCTGATTTTCCTGCTTTGTAAGCGTTTTCCAGCGCGTCACCTAGATGCTGCCCGTAGCAGTAGAAGTTACCGAATAGTCCTGTTTCAGTATCAGCCACCCCTTTTATCAAGAAATACCATAATTCCTTTTTCATAGTCCAGCTGCTCAAAGGCGCATCGTGTCAATTTACAACACTACTTGTAATAAGATGAAGTAAATGTACTGTGAGCGTCCAATTGAATAATCTGTTGAGGAACGCGCTCCACTTCTGCTCTTTTTATTCTCTGGCCTTCCAATCCAACCCCTACCGCCACCGCACCCTCTCCCCCGATTTGCCCGCCCGCAGCCGTTCGGGCACGCTGGCCAGAATCAGCTCCCGCAATGTGGTGAGCAGCGTGGTGCGCACGTAGCCGTGGTGCACCACCAGGCTCACCTCGCGCACCGGGGTTGGGGCCACAAAGCGCTCGAGGAGCGGGTGGTGTCGACTTCGTCCAGCACGGCCAGCTTGGGCACCAGCGTGTAGCCGTAGTGGTGGCGCACCAGTTCCTTTAGCGTTTCGATGGAGCCGCTTTTGTAGGCAACCGCACCGGTAGAGGCGGTGCGGCCGCACAGGTTCAGGACCTGGTTGCGGAAGCAGTGGCCCTCCTGCATCAGCCACAAGCCGGGGCTAGCCTGGCCGGCGGGGCGCACGGTGGCTCGGGCGGCCAGCGGGTGGTCACCAGAGGCTAGCAGCAGGAAGGGCTCGTCCAGTAGGGGCAATTCGTGCAATAGCAGGCCATTGAGCGGCGTGACCAGCAGCCTACTGCGCGAACAAGGATAAGAGCCGAGTGCCGAGAGTTGGAGCTGCAGTGACAATAGAAGCAACAGTTGCCTAACGGCGGGGCGGCCCGGAGAAAACAGAGGGAAGGGGGGGGACAACTAAAAAATGGTACATTTATATTTGTACCACCCCCTACTTGTCCCCCCTTCCCCATGCGTACCACCCTGCCCCGTGCCGGCTCGATGCCAGCCCTGCGCCGCTACCTGAACCTGTCCCAAGCTGACCTGGCGCGCCTGCTGGGGGGCCGTCGGGTGCGCGTGGCGGAGGCCGAGGCCGGCACCCGCTTCCTGACCGGCGATGCCCGCGACGCACTGAGCGCCTTGCTGGCGGCCCTGCCCCTGGCCACGCGGCAGGCGCTGGCCGTGGCTCCCGGCGATGCCCCGCCGCCCCTGCCGCCGCTGGTGCCAGCCCCGCCCGCCCCCCTGCCGCACCCG
>JAYSZD010000414.1:0-1702 GCA_043738185.1 Hymenobacter sp.
GTCTTTCCGCTCAGAACTTAATACCCAAGTCCAAGGCTACGGAACTGTTTTTAATGGTGATGTCTTTGAAATCGCGCGTCTTCTCAAAGTAGCGGTCGATGTCGACCAGACCGCGGTTGTAGCTGATGCCACTGAAAACTTTGGTGCTTTTTCCCAGCTGGTATTCAACTCCAAGAGCGACTAAGGCATCGGCATCGAAAAACAAGACATGGTCGTTGGCTTTGGATTCGTTGCCAGTAGCCGGGTCGGTGTAAAATTTGCTGCTGTTGATGCGGGTGCCGATGGGTACGTTCAGTGAGCCGCCCACCTGAAAGTACAGGCGCGTGGCCGGCGCAAGCTCATTGGTGAAAAGCTTCACCGTTAGGGGCGCCTGCAGGTACTGCATGTTGAATTTTTGCGTTGCCGTGAATGACTGACCCGTAACGCCGCCCGAAACATCCCGATAGCTGATGGTGCCGCCTTTGCCCGCCAGCAGCAAACCCGTGCTGAATGCATAGTTTTCGCCAAAAAAGTAGTCGACCACCAAACCGCCGCCGAAACCGAACTGGCTGCCATCGCTCTTAAAAGCCATGTCGCTGGGCGACTCGGCCCGCAGGCTGTTGATGGAAGGCGTTATTTTCAGGCCTATTTCAATTTGAGCTGAAGCCGTGGTGACGGAAGCCGCGAGGACCAACAGGGCGAGGAATATTTTTTTCATAGAAAGCAGATTTGACCATTGCAGCCGGCAACCACCGACGGGCAATGGGTTTTGGCTAATTTTACCCCAAAGTAACGCGTGTGAAGAAGAATAATTTTGCCTGGCGGCGCTGGCTGCCCTTGTTTTTTGTCCTGAGCTTTGGGCTGGGTGCCTGTGAGAGCGGCCCTGCCGACGGCTGCCGGACCGATGCTGCCGCGGACGCCCCGGCCGTGCCGGTGCGCGTCAAGCACTTGGAAACAGACTTTTTCAACATAAAGTCGCCGGCTGATGCCCGCCAGTTTATGGTGGCTAACCCAGCTTTTGCTCGGTACTATTTGCAGCGGCAACCTGCAAACGAGCAGCAGCTGGCCACGAAACTGGTCCAGCTGGCTTCTAACGAAGCCTTGCAGCAGCTGGGTCGCGAAACGACGGCAGCCTTCCCGGACAGTGCTGCGCTTTCGCGCGACCTGAGTGAGATGTTTCGCCGGGTCCATTTCTACTTTCCAGACTTTCAGGCCCCGCCAGCCGTGACGTACGTGAGCGGGTTTTTGAGCAAGGATATTTATGTGAACGACAGTTTGCTCGTGCTCAGCCTGGACTGGTTTGCGGGGCCAAAAGCCAGCAAGCGCCCCGACTTGCCGCAGTACATGCTGCGCCGCTACACGCCGGCAGGCCTCGTGCCGCTGTTGGCCCAGAACATATCGACCAAATACAACCGCCATGAGCTGACGGCCAACACCATGCTCGATGCCATGGTGCACGCCGGCAAGTCCCTGTATTTTGCCAGTCTGGTGCTGCCCTGCACTCCCGATTCGCTGCTGCTGGGCTACACCAGCCGCGAAATGGTGGGCCTGGAAGCCAACGAGCCACGGGTTTGGGGCCATTTCCTGGAGAAGAAGCTGCTCTATTCCACCACACCTTTTTTGGTGCAGAAGTACGTAGGCGAGCGGCCCAACGTGCCCGAAATCGACAAAACCTGCCCCGGCCGGGTGGGCCAGTGGGTGGGCCTGCAAATCATTCGCAAGT
>JAYSZD010000415.1:0-1701 GCA_043738185.1 Hymenobacter sp.
TGCATGCCGCGCAGCAGCGGCGACGCCTCGTTGAGCTCCGCCAGGCGGGCCCGGCCGTACTCACGGATGGTAGCCGGCGTGACCTCGCCGCCGCCCTGCTGGGCCAGCAGCTGCGCGCCATAGCACACACCCAGCACCGGCACCTGGCCGAGCAGGTGGCTCAGGTCGGGATTGGGCGCGTTCTCATCGCGCACCGAACAGGGCGAGCCGGAAAGAATAACGCCCCGAATATCCTCAGTCAAAACGAGGTTCGGGGCGTGGGTATAGGGGTGAATTTCGCAAAAAACATGCAGTTCGCGAATGCGGCGGGCTATCAATTGGGTGTATTGCGAGCCGAAATCCAGAATGATAAGTCGTTCCATGCCGCAAAACTAATCACGGATTCGTCGGATTAAAGGCGGATTTTTCGGATTTTGTGGATGGCAGTGGCCGGCTTAGGCGTTTTTTTAACCTTGCCATAGTAGCTCCATTACCAAAGAAATCAACTCCTTACCGGCGCAATATTGCCCGTTCAGCAAGCGTCAGCTACAAAATCCGAAAAATCCGCCTTTAATCCGACGAATCTGTGATTACCTTTGCATCGGCAAGTCAGAACGACCAGCTCCCGCTGAACTCCCCCAGGACCGGAAGGTAGCAAGGGTAAGTGGTTGTAGCGGTGCGATTTTGGCTTGCTTTTTTTTGCCCTTTCGTGTCGGCCCCGGCGCTGCTCTGTTCCGCATTTTGGCGGCCCGTTGAGTAGCTTTGGGGCCGATTCTTTTTTATTAGCTGTTAGCTCATGGCCGTTAGCTGTTGGCTTCCTCACTGATGGCTCGCTTTTGTAAGTAGCTAACAGCTAATAGCCAACAGCTAATAGCTCACTTATGAAATTCTTCATTGACACCGCCAACCTCAACGAAATCCGCGAAGCCGTAGAGCTGGGCGTACTTGATGGCGTGACTACTAACCCGTCGCTGATGGCCAAAGAAGGCATCAGCGGCATCGACAACGTGATGGCCCACTACCGCCAAATCTGCGAGCTGGTAGACGGCGACGTGTCGGCCGAGGTGATTGCCACCGACTACGAGGGCATGGTGCGCGAAGGCGAAGAGCTGGCCGAGCTGCATCCCAACATCGTGGTGAAAATACCCATGATTAAGGAGGGCATCAAGGCCATTAAATATTTTTCAGATAAAGGCATCAAAACCAACTGCACGCTGATTTTCACGGCTGGGCAGGCGCTGCTGGCGGCCAAAGCCGGCGCTACCTACGTGTCGCCCTTCGTGGGCCGCCTCGATGATATCGGGCACGACGGTTTGCAATTGGTGGAGCAAATCGTGCAGATTTTCAGCAACTACGGCTACCCCACCGAGGTGCTGGCGGCTTCGGTGCGCCACGTGCCGCACCTCATCCAATGCGCCGAGATTGGCGCCGACGTAGTGACCTGCCCGCTGAATGTCATCACCGCACTGCTCAACCATCCGCTCACGGACAAAGGCCTGGCTACTTTCCTGGCCGACCACAAGAGGGTAAACGCATAGAGGTTTAATTAAAAAATGAGAATTAAAAATTAAAAAAGGAGCCAGGAATACACGTCCGGCACTGCCCAATTTTTAATTCTTAATTCCTAATTTTTTAATTCAAAAAAATGTATATCATCAAAGTGAAAGGCAAGGCTAAAATCCCCGACTACATTCAGCTGCGGGACGAAGCATTTGTACTCAT
>JAYSZD010000416.1:0-4124 GCA_043738185.1 Hymenobacter sp.
CAGCCCCCGACCACGCCGCTGCCGCCCGCCGGGGCGTTTTTTGAGCCCGACCAGCTGCTGCTCGACCATTGGGCCACGCATTGCCCGCCGGCCCCGGTACTGCCTTCGTCGCTCGACCTCATCAACAATTTTCTGCGCCGCCAGCCCCGCCTCACGCGGCCCGCCATGCTGCCCCCGCCCGCCGGCGTGCAGGCCGACCTGAGCGTGCGCAGCACCCGCCCGGAGGCCGACCTGGTGTCCGAAAGTCTGGCCCGCATTATGGTCCGGCAGGGCAAAATGGCCCGCGCCATTGAGATTTACGAGAAGCTCATGGTGAAGCAGCCGGAAAAAATGGCGTACTTTGCGGCCCAAATCCAACAATTGCAACCCCCGGCATAATTTGCCTTTTCAGCTCTCTTATTTCCCATGTTATACACCGTTGTCATCGTCCTAATTCTCCTCGTGTGTCTCCTGCTGGCCCTGGTGGTGCTGGCCCAAAACCCCAAGGGTGGCGGAATCTCCAGCCAGTTTAGCGCCGGCGGGGCCGCCAGCATGATGGGCGTGAAGCGCACCGGCGACCTGCTCGAAAAACTCACCTGGGGCTTCGCTATTGGCTTGGTGGTGTTGTCGCTCAGCACCCACATGCTCACGGCCAACTCTGCAGGTCCTACGCGCAGCATCAACCAGCAGCGCGCCCTGGAAACCCGCTTGCCCGCTCCGGCCCCCGCGCCTGGCGCACCAGCCCCGGCTGCCGCCCCCGGTACGGCGCCTGCTCCCGCTACCGCACCGGCTACGGCTCCTGCCCCAGCAGCTCCTGCCACGACACCCGCTCAGTAATAGCAACCGTAGTTGCTCCAATACCGAAAAAGCCGGTGGTTCCTTACGGAGCCATCGGCTTTTTTGCGCTTATTAGGCAAGCTTGCAAAACAGGCATAGCAAAGCAGTTGTCATGCTGAGCGCAGCCGAAGCACCGCTACCGCTTCGTTGAATAGCCACTCAGACCCTGCGGTAGCGATGCTTCGACAAGCTCAGCATGACGAGTTAGTGTCTGGGGTTAGTTGTATGAGACTACTTAACCGGCCACTTTTGCCACACTTTAGTTCCCAAAAGTGCCCATTTTGTCAGGTTTACGGCACTGGCACGGGAAGTGCGATGGGGGCGTACACCCTGATTTTTCATCCAACTCAACCCAAACACACACAGAATGGCACTTAGCATCAAACCGCTGGCCGACCAGGTAATTGTAAAACCCGCCGTTGCCGAGGAAAAGACCAAATCAGGAATCATCATTCCTGACACTGCCAAAGAGAAGCCCCAACGCGGAGAAGTTGTAGCTGTTGGCGAAGGCAAAATATCAGAATACACAGGCAACGTTATTGCTCCTCGTGTTAAAGTTGGGGATATAGTTGTCTACAAAAAATATGGCGGTCTTGAACTACCATATGAGGGCGAAGACTATATGATTTTGGCAGAGAGAGACCTTCTTGTAGTCGTGCTCTAGGCCGGTCGAAAACTCGTAATTCACAACTCATAATTTATAATTCTTCCAGAAATGGCTAAGAACATCCAATTCGACACCGAAGGCCGTGCCCGCTTGCAAGCCGGCGTGAACAAACTGGCCAACGCCGTGAAAGTGACCCTGGGCCCGAAAGGCCGCAACGTCATTATCGACAAGAAATTCGGCGCGCCCTCCATCACTAAGGACGGTGTGACCGTGGCCAAGGAAATCGAGCTGCGCGACCCCATCGAGAACATGGGCGCCCAACTCGTGAAGGAAGTGGCTTCGAAGACGGCCGACCAGGCTGGCGACGGCACCACGACCGCTACGGTATTGGCCCAGGCCATTTACACGGCTGGTTCGAAGAACGTGGCTGCCGGTGCCAACCCCATGGACCTGAAGCGCGGCATCGACAAAGCGGTTATCGCTGTAGTTGCTAACCTGAAGTCGCAGTCGAAGAAGATTGAGAACTCGGCTGAGATTGCGCAGGTGGGTACGATTTCGGCTAACAACGACGCTGAAATCGGCCAGATGATTGCCGATGCCATGGAGAAAGTGGGCAAAGAAGGCGTTATCACCGTGGAAGAAGCGCGGGGCACCGAAACCGAAGTTAAAACGGTGGAAGGCATGCAGTTTGACCGCGGCTACCTCTCCCCTTACTTCGTGACCAACCCTGAGAAAATGGAGGTGGAGTTCGACTCGCCTTACGTTCTCATCTACGACAAGAAGGTGAGCACCATGAAGGAGCTGCTGCCTGTGTTGGAGCAGGTGCTGCAAACCGGCAAGCCCCTGGTTATCATCTCGGAAGATGTGGACGGCGAAGCCCTCGCTACGCTGGTGGTGAACAAGCTGCGCGGCTCGCTGAAAATTGCGGCCGTGAAGGCTCCCGGCTTCGGCGACCGCCGCAAGGCCATGCTGGAAGACATTGCCACCCTCACGGGCGGTACCGTCATCAGCGAAGAGCAGGGCTACAAGCTCGAAAACGCCACCTTGGAGTACCTCGGTACGGCTGAGAAAATCATCATCGACAAGGATAACACGACCATCGTGAACGGCAAGGGTGAGAAAACGGCTATCCAGAGCCGCATCGCCCAGATTAAGGCCCAGATGGAAACCACTACGTCGGACTACGACAAGGAGAAGCTCCAGGAGCGCCTCGCTAAATTGAGCGGCGGCGTGGCCATTCTCTACATCGGTGCCAGCACCGAAGTGGAGATGAAGGAGAAGAAAGACCGGGTTGACGATGCCCTGCACGCCACCCGCGCCGCCGTTGAGGAAGGCGTGGTACCCGGCGGCGGCGTGGCCCTGGTGCGTGCCATTGAGGCTTTGGCCGCAGTGGATACCCGCAATGCCGACGAGCGGACCGGCGTGAACATCATCCGTACCGCTCTGGAGTCGCCCCTGCGCTGCATCGTGCAGAACGCCGGCGGCGAAGGCTCGGTGGTGGTGCAGAAGGTGCGCGAAGGCAGCGGTGACTTCGGTTACAACGCCCGCGAAGACCGGTACGAGAACCTGGTGGCCGCTGGCATCATCGACCCCACCAAGGTGACCCGTTTGGCCCTCGAAAACGCTGCTTCCATCGCCGGCCTGCTGCTGACGACCGAAGCCGTGATTTCGGACGAGCCCGAGCCCAAAGATGCTGGTCATGGCCACGGCGGCGACGGCGGCATGGGCGGTATGGGTGGCATGGGCGGCATGATGTAAGTCAAGCCGCTTGCAGCCCTTGCTGTGAGACAAAAAAATCCCCGCTGGCAATGTCAGCGGGGATTTTTTTGTTTACACATTGGCATCTAACACCTTCTGCATCAGGCAGGAATGAGCGGCGTGGTTAGCGTGGCCAGCGAGGCGTTGATTTCAGCTTGGGTTAGCTCGTGCTCCACGAGGTTGCCCGCCAGGTACTGCTCGTAAGCACCCATGTCGAAGTGGCCGTGGCCGCAGAGGTTGAAAAGGATGGTTTCGGACCGGCCGGCCTCCTTGCAGCGCAAGGCCTCCGCAATGACCGTAGCAATGGCATGGTTGGCCTCGGGGGCCGGAATAATCCCCTCGGCCCGCGCAAACTGAATGCCGGCGGCAAAGCAGCTGAGTTGGTCGTGGGCTTGGGCTTCAATCAGGCCATCGTGCAGGAGCTGGCTCACAATGGCACCCGCGCCGTGGTAGCGCAGGCCCCCGGCGTGGATGGGCGCCGGAATAAAATCGTGCCCCAGGGTGTACATGGGCAGCAGCGGGGTCATGCCCACGGTGTCGCCCAGGTCGTAGCGGAACACCCCGCGGGTGAGCTTGGGGCAGGAAGTGGGCTCGGCCGCGATGCAGCGGATTTTCTTACCTTCTTTGAGGTTGTGGCGGAGGAAGGGAAAGCCGATGCCGGCGAAGTTGGAGCCGCCGCCGAAGGGCGCCACCACAATGTCGGGAAAGTCACCGGCCATCTCGAGCTGCTTTTCGCACTCCAGCCCGATGATGGTTTGGTGCAGCAGCACGTGGTTGAGCACCGACCCGAGGGCGTACTTGGTGTTCTCCTCCTGCAGGGCCATTTCCACGGCTTCCGAGATGGCAATGCCCAGGGAACCCGGCGAGTCGGGGTGCTGCGCCAGGATGCCGCGGCCGGCCGCCGTGCGGTCCGACGGCGACGGATACACCGTGGCGCCCCAGG
>JAYSZD010000417.1:0-1699 GCA_043738185.1 Hymenobacter sp.
CAGCCCTGGTTGTCCGAATACACGGCCATGCGCGGGTAAAACTGCGCAATTTCGTAGAGGTAGTTTTTATCCTCCGGAAAGTACTCGTAGCCGCTGCGCTGGTTCTCCTTCAGCTGGTCGTTGATGCTGTAGTGCCACTTCACGTTGAAGGCGAAGGACTGGCCGGGCCGCAGGGGCGTGGGTAGGTCCACGCGCATCATGGTGTGGTTGGTCACCGTTTTGAGGGCCTTGCCGTCGCGGCCCGTTACGCCATCAATCTTGAAGCCGCCGTCGAAATCTGCCAGCATGGCTTCCAATGACTGAAACGGCATCCGGTCCTGCAGCTGGCTCACCTCCGTCGACTTGGTCATGGAGTTTTTGTCCAGAATATTCTGGTCGAGCTGCATCCAAAGGTAAGGCAGCGCGTCGGGCGAGCGGTTGGTGTAGGTGATGGTTTCACGACCCGTGATGGCCTGCTTGGCGTCATCAAGCGTAACCTGGATGTCGTAGTCGGCGCGCTGCTGCCAGTAATCCTTGCCCGGCGCGCCGCTTGCTGTCCGGTACGAGTTGGGCGTGGGCAGCACGGTTTCGAGCTGCGCAAATTTGTCGGTACCCGAGTTGGTGTTCTGCGCTAAAGCTGGTTGGAAACCCGCCAAAGCCAGCGCCAAGCCGGCAAATAGAAGACGACGCATGGAGAAGAATGTAAGGAGAAAAAAGCCGTTGAATCAATAGCTGAGAAAGGCGTCGAAGATACGCCAAGGTTGCGGCAGGTTTGCCAAACAGGTGGCAGGCTGTGGCAAAACGCGCAAGCCCCGGCGAAAAGCAAGAACCGTCTGGGGCCGTGCCAAGAGCCAGCCTGCGCGCATGCACTCCATCAGGGCCACAGCTGCTGCGCCAGCAGCACCGTGGCAATGCCCAGGGCGGCGCCGCTGGTGGTGAGCAGCCAGTCGCGACGGGCTACGCGCGCGGCGTGCAGCAGCACCAGGCCCAGCAGCAAAATGAGGACGACCACCAGCACCTGCCCCAGTTCCACGCCCACGTTGAAAGCGAACAGCTCCAGCACGGGCCGGCTGTTGGTACCCAGCAACGACTGCAGGTAGTTGGAAAATCCCAGGCCGTGGATGAGGCCGAACACCAGGGCTAGGGCATTGGGCGCGGCGGCCAGCACCGGCTCGCGCGGCCGCAGCACCCGGTTGGTGGCGCGCAGGTTGGCCAGCGCCGTGACGATGATGGTAACCGGAATCAGCGCTTCAATAAGCGTGCGGTTGAACGCCACAATACCCAGCGTGGCCAGGGCCAGCGTGAGCGAATGCCCCACCGTGAAGCTGGTGACCAGCACCAGCACCCGCCGCCAGTCGGCCAGCACGTAGGGCGCGCACAGCGCCAGCAGAAACGTGAGGTGGTCGGCCGCGCGCGGGGTGCAGATGTGCAGAAAACCCAGTTGCAGATACGTTTGAAAGACGGACATCGGGCAAACTTACCGCTCCGCTGAGAAATACCGGCCCAGCAGCGGCTTCACGGAAGGTAGATACGAAGGGTGAGCGCTACGGCTATACCAGCACGCGTCGCAAAAGTAGCCGCCGCCTATCAGCGCTGGGAGTGCGACTGCAAAACGAAACCCGCTAGTGCTTAGTCAGGAGAGTTAGTCACCCTAATTTTCTGATAGTGGCGGTCGAGTTTGACGCGGGCTTTTTCAAGCGTAAACTGCCATTTCACCGTG
>JAYSZD010000418.1:0-11055 GCA_043738185.1 Hymenobacter sp.
GCGGCTGGCCCCGGCCGACTGCCCCTGGCGCACCACCACAAGCCCCAGGCTGGGGACCACATAAATCTTTTGGTCGTTTTTGCCTAAGGCGGCAATCAGGTCGGCCGGCGCGGCGGGCACCAACGGACCGGGAAAATCGAGCTGAGAAGCGGGCAGCCGGTAGCTGGCCTGCCCGTTGAGCCACCACAGGTAGCCGTAGCTACGGTTGAGGGGCTGGCTAGGCATGGTCATGGCCTGGAAATAAGCGGCGTCGGTGAGGATGGGCGTGCCGTTCCAGCTGCCGCGGGCCAGGATAAACAACCCGAAGCGCGCCATGGAGCGGGCCCGGCTGAAAAAGACGTCATTGGCCCACAGCCCGGTCATGCCAATGCGGGAGCCCAGGCGCTGGTTGGTGTACTGGGTGATGCTCGCGGCGCCGCTGGCCTGCACCAGCACGTTTTGCAGGGTGCGGTAGGCGCCGGTGTGGTAGGCCCAGCGGGTGGCAGGCGGGGCGAGGTAGAGGAGGCAGCCGGGCGCGGTACTTTCGTTGTCGCAGGGCGCGGGCGGCGTGTCGTCGAGCCCGGTGGTCATGGTAAGCTGGTCGCGGATGAGCAACTGCCGCTGCTGGGCGCGGGTGGCACTGGTCCAGCGGCCCAGGTACCGGGATGTGCTGTCGGAAAGGCTCAGGATGCCGTCTTGCTGCGCCAGTCCCACCAGCGTGGCTGTGAGTGACTTGCCCGCTGAGGCCCAGTACCAGGCCGAATCGGCGGTGTAGGTGCCGTAGTAGTGCTCCACCACCATGCGTCCATCTTTCAGGATAAGCAGCGACTTGCTGCCCTTGCGCCCGGCAAAGGCAATGAGCGAATCGAGCTGCGGCTGGCACCAGCCCAGGCTGGCGGGCGCCGTGGTGGCCCAGGCCGTGCCGGTGGTGGGCGGGAAATACAGGGAGGCCGTCTGCTGACCGCAGGCAAGCCCACTGAGCAGCATGGTGCAGGCGAAAAGCAGGAGTGATTTCATAGACAAATTGAAAAGCTTGCCAGTCAATAAGCTAGACTGTTTGCATGGCGCGAAGTTTAGTGGCCGCGGTGCGGCGCATGGAAGCCGCCGGCTTCGTGCCCGTACCGGCCTGCAACCCGTATTGGGACGAGCAAGGCCGCACCTTTGAAGACCCCGACGGCTACCGTGTGGTGCTGCAATGTGCGGTGTGACGCCTGTAGCGCGGCTTACTTTAGCACAAAGCCCAGGCCCAGGCCAAACGTCAGAAACACGCCGGAGTAGCTGTAGTCGGTCGGCGAGGAGCGGTAGCGGCTGGCCGGCCCGGCACTAGAGCGGCTGCGCAGGGCATTCAGACTAACGGAGCCATCGAAGCGCAGGCGCGGATGAACAATCTGGGACTGGTAGCCCAGGGCGAAAGCGCCGCCGTAGCGGTTGATGGTTTCGGAGAAATCGCGGAGGCGAAAGGTGTAGTAATACAGGCCATCGGCCGCCAGGTCCTCGCCCCAGCCTTGCTGCCGGGAGTCCAGGCGCAGGTGCTGGTATTCGGCTTTCAGCCCCAGGTAGAGGCCGGCCAGACGGGTGCCCTCGGTGCCGGTGTTGGGCACGTAGTACCGGGAGCCGAAGCCCAGGCCGTAGCCCCGAATCCGGTCGTCGGAGCGGTTGGACACCATGGCGCTGTTGGAAGAAGCGTGGTCCAGGGCCTTGCCCGCTACCACACGGGGCAGCAGGGAAAAGCTGAAACGCGGGCCGTAGCGGTGTTCCAGCTCCACTTCGTAGGTGCTTCCCAACAGCCGGCCCACCGCCAGCTTCACGGCCAGCCGGGCCGAGTCCGGGGTCATTTGCGCCTGCGCCGGGCTGGCTCTCAGCAGCAACCCAACTGCGGCGAGCAGCCCCGCCAGCCGTTGGGACGTGGTTCGGCTCATGGCTTGGGCGGCGTGACCGGAATGCGGCTGAGTTGCCGCAGGCTGCCGGTTCCGGTGCCCGCGGCGGCCGTGTAGCGGTACTGGTAAAGTCCATCGGCGCCGGTCACGAGCAGCACGCCCCGGCGCGCAATCACGTCGGTGGCGGCAATGCTAAAGGACTCCACCAACTGGAGCGTGGGGGTGTTGTGGGCATCGAATACTTTGATGCCCTGGTCACACACGAACACCAGCGAGCTATCCACGCCCAGGCCAAAGGGCTGCGACATGGGGTAGGATTTGGCCAGCTGGGGCTGGCTCAGGGAAGCCAGGTCCACCACGTCGAGCTGGTTGAGGCCCCGGGCGCAGCCCCCGTCGTTGCGCAGCGTCACGTAGGCGTAGCGGTCGGCTACCACCACGGGGTCGCAGCTCACGGCGTGGGTGTAGGTGCCCAGTAGCTTGGGCGCGCCGCTGCCCGTTTCGAAAATGAACATACCCTGCTGGCTGCCAATAAAAAGGTAGGGTGCCTGGGGGAAAATGGTTTCCACGCCTACGCCCACCGGCACCACTGGCCCGGCCACCGGCGTTTGCGGGGTGCTCAGGTCGAAGGTGCGCAGGCTAACGTCGTCCACGGCGTAGAGCGTGTTGCCCATGATGGCAAAGCGGGCCGTCGAGCCGGCCTGCCCGTCGCCACCAGCCGAATCGGCGGAAGGCGCGGCCGAGTCGCCGGCGCAGCCGCCGCTGCTCAGAACCAGAGCCAGCACCATAAGCGTAGCCAAACGCGGAAGAAAAAGGTTTTTCATGGCTTGATTTTCTCCCAGCCCACAATCACGGAGTTGGCGGGACGGTTGGCAGGTTCAAATTCGGCGGGCATGGCGAAAAAGCGGACAGGTGCCGCCAGCTCGGGCAGGGCATTGCGGGTGCGGCCCACTTCGCGCACCTGGGTCGGGTCGCTCACGTCAATAACCACCAGGTCGGGGCCATTGTCGGCGTAGAGCAGGGCCCCGCGCACGGCCAGGTCCACGTTACCCGGAATGCGCAAAAACTGCACTTCTGTTGGCCTGGTGGGGTCGGCGTTGTCGTAGATGTGGATGCCCTGGTACTGCTCATTAATAAACAGGTAGCGGTTGCTGACAAATATTTTGCCCGGCACCTGCAGCGGCCGGGGTGCCTGCCCTGCAACCGACGCCTCCAACTGCTGGCGTGACATAAGGACGGGGCGGTAGTTGGGCGGTGGGTCGACCGGGCTCACGTTTTGGCCGAAGCAGCCTCCCAGCAACAGGCTCAGGCCCAGCAAAGGCAAGTAAAGGACACGCATGGGGAAAGGGGGGATAAGCGCGGAGCCACTGGCGGCAACCTGGTCGGCGGATAGCCGCGGATAGCCGCGGATAGCTCTAATGTACGAGGGTTTCGGGTACTGAGCAAACCGTTTATCCCGCCCGAAAATCCGCTCCGAATCAATGGCTTATCCCGGCGGCTTATACTTGCGTCCCGAAGCCTGCTCATGTCTCCACCGCCCACCGCTCCTGCGTCACCCGTTGTTTCGCGCCTTGCGCCCACGCCCAGCGGCTATCTGCACCTGGGCAACGCCGTGAATTTTGTGCTCACCTGGCTGCTCACGCGGCAGGTCGTGCCGGGTAGGGCCGGCGGCGTGCTCCATCTGCGCATCGACGACCTGGACCGCGCCCGCCTGCGCCCGGTTTACCTCGACAACATCTTCCGGGTCATCAACTTGCTGGGGCTCGACTACGACCACGGACCCACTGGCCCCGACGACTTCCTGCGCCACTATTCCCAGCTGCTGCACCTGCCCGAATACAACCGCGTGTTGCGCCGCCTAGCGCAGCAGCCAGGCCTGGTGCAGGCCAGCCAGCGCAGCCGCACCGGCGGCCCCGAAGCGCCCGTGCCGCTCGACACGCCCGGTGCCGCCTGGCGCGTTCGGGTGCCAGCAGCCACCAACATGCCGTTTGCTGATGCCTGGCAGGGCAGCACCAACGTGCCGCTCGGCGCGCTGATGCCGGATTTTGTCATCCGCAAGAAAGACGGCGTGGCGGCGTACCAGGTAGCCTCGGTGGTGGATGATTTACGCCTGGGCACCACGCTGATGGTGCGCGGCTTGGATTTGCAGCCCAGTACGGCCGCGCAGCTGTGGCTGGCTAGTCAGCTTTCCGAAACGGCCGCGTTCAATGCCTCCCACATTCAGTTTTTCCACCATCCGTTGCTGACGAATGCGGCGGGCCAGAAGCTTTCCAAGTCGCAGCAGCTGCCGTTGGACGCGGGGGTGCTGGGCCAAAAAGATGGTAAGCGGGCCGTGTTCCAGGTCGTGGCTGGCTTGCTGCAACTACCCGCCGACGCGAGCGAGTCGCTGCCTCTTCTGCAACAGTGCTTCAGTGAAACTCCTTTCGCCTCTTTGCAAACGCTTTACAACACCACTACCGCACTTCCTTCTTGAAATGCTCAGCCCAATGGTCGGCAAGCCGGGTGGGTTCGGGCAGCTTGTAGCCGCGCAGGCAGGCCAGGGTGAGGCGGGTGGCGGCGGCCTGGTCGCAGCGGTGGCCGGGGCTCACGAACAGCGGCAACACCTTGTTTTTGCTGCGAATTACCTCCCCAATCATCTCGCCGGATTTAGCATCAGTGAGCGGCGCAATGTTGCCGCGCTCCAGGCCCGGTTCCTGGAAAACGCCCGTCAGCTTCTGCTTGGCCACGCCGAAAGTGGGCACGTCGAGCAGCACGCCGAGGTGCGCGGCAATGCCCATGCGCCGCGGGTGCGCAATGCCGTGCCCGTCCACCATAATTACATCGGGTTTGTTTTCGAGCTTGGCGAAGGCGTGAATGACATTGGGCGCTTCGCGGAAGGATAGGAATCCGGGCACGTAGGGCATGTCCACGGGGCCGTAGTTGTAAATCTTTTCTACCAGCTCGAGGGAAGGGAATTTGAGCACCACGAACACCGAAAGAATTGTGTCGGGCGTGGGAAACGAAGAATCGCAGCCGGCAATGAGGCGCGGCTCCCTCGCCAGGGGCTCGGTGCGCACGCGCAGGCGCATTTCCTGTTGCTGCTGGGTGAGGCTTTTCACCAGAACGGGGTCGGGCGGCGGGCCGGGCGGGCGGTAGTAGGCCATTTTTGGAATTAAAAATTTGGAATTAAGAATTATGAATTGCTGGTCGAGGAAGCCATGGGCTTTACGAATTGCACCCTGGCGGGTAGAGAGGCGTATACGGGACTCGCGGCTGTGCATTCCTGCTCCAAGTGCTATTCCAGCCCGACTCTTAATTTTTAGTTTGCAATTTTTAATTCTAAAAGCCGTGGCCGACACCAATCAACCTGAACAATCTGCCGCCACTGGCTCGGGCCCGTGGCTGGAGCGGCGCTACTTCATCGACGTGGCCCGGCCGCGCCGCACGCCGGCCCAGCTTATGGCCGAAATTCAGGCCGATGTGGCCCACTTCGTCCCTGAGCTGTTGGCCGACTTCAAGAAAAAAGAAGGCTCCGAAAACGGCTTACGAGTGGGTGAGGAATTCGAAATCAGCATTCTGGGCCCCTGGAACGGGTGCGTGCGCGTGACCGAAGTCGGGGCCACGTTCTTCGAGTTCATCACCCTTGAAGGCCATCCCGAGGCGGGCCGTATTCGTTTCGAAGCGCATTATCTGGACGAGTCGCCCGGGGTGCTGCGCTTTGAAATCCGCTCGCGGGCCCGCTCCCGCGACGGGCTGGTGGCCTTTGCCTACAATACCACGGGCATCGGCAAACGCGTGCAGGAAGCTACCTGGGTGGAGTTTTGCCGGCGTGCGGCGGCGGCCAGCGGCGGCCAGGCCCTGGGCGATGTAACGGTGGAAACCCATACCCAAACCGAAACCGGCACCCATGACCACGAGCGCCATGCGTAACGCTGCCACCCCGCCGCTGTGGGAGCAGCAGCGCGCCCGCCTCGACGCCTACGCTAATACCGAAGTCAACTACGACTTCAGCCGCCAGAACGAATACACCACGGAAACGGGCTGGCGCCTGGACGACTACGAAACCGACCTGCCGGTCGAAGCGCCCGGCCCGCCCGCCGCGGCCGGCTCCTTCGCGGCGGCGCAAGATGTGTTGCAACGCTACGCCTTCCCGCCGCCCGACCTCATTACCGGGATTTTCACGCCCGACGGCCCGCTCGAAAAGCGCGTAATGGTACTGCGGGCGCAGTTTCTGTTTTTTACGTTCTACTTCGGGGTGCGGGTGAGCGGCGTGACCGACGAGGCCGCCCGCGACACGCCCAACGGGCCCGAGCGGGTGTGGGGCTACGGCTACCGCACCCTGGAAGGCCACTTCGAGCGCGGACAGATTGACTTTACCATCCACAAAAACCTGAACACCGGCGCGGTGCAGTTTTGCATCCATGCCGTGTCGCAGTCCGGCCAGATTCGCAACCCCTTCTACTGGATTGGTTTCAAGCTGTTTGGGCGAATCCTTCAGCGCAAGTTTGCCCGCGAGTCGCTGAAGCGCATGCGGGTCCTGGTAGAAGCCGCGCTGGCGCAAGGCGCGCCCGTCGCGGTGGCAAATGCCTGATGGATTGGTTAGTTAAACAGGCGCTTTTCGGCCCAGAACGTGCCGAATGGAAACACGGACGCTACCAGCGCCAGCGCCGCTTTTCCAAACGACCACCGGTACTGAATGGCGACCTGAATGACCAGCAGCACGTATACCACAAACAGCACGCCGTGCGCCATGCCCACATAGCGCACCGCCGCGGGCTGCCCGGCCATGTATTTCAGCGGCATGGCAATGCCCAGCAGCAGCAACAAAGAGACGCCTTCCAGAAAACCAATCAGCCGCAGGCGGCCCAATGACGTAAGCAATAAATTGCCGGGGGTGAGGGACATAGAGCAGGGTGTAGAATACGACCGCAAAGGTACCCCACGCTTTCCGGCTCTTGTCCCGCAAACCTTCGCCAACCGGCACGGTTAGCCCACTTCCGGCTTTCGGATTCTCAACCGCTGCGCCACCAGCACCGCGTTGGTGCCAACTCATAATTCACAATTTAATATTCATAATTCCCAACAATGCTTCCTACTAAATCCTACGCGGCCCCAGCCGCCAGTGTCGCCCTGGCCCCTTTCGACTTTGAGCGCCGTGACGTGGGCGCGCACGACGTACTCATTGATATCCAGTTCTGTGGCGTGTGCCACTCCGACTTGCACCAGATTCGCGACGAGTGGGGCGCAGGCATTTTCCCTATGGTGCCCGGCCACGAAATTGTGGGCCGCGTGACCCAGGTGGGCGACCATGTTAAGAACTTTAAGGTGGGCGACCTCGCCGGCGTGGGCTGCATGGTGGATTCCTGCCGCACCTGCCCCAGCTGCCAGGAGGGCCTGGAGCAATACTGCGAAGTGGGCATGGTGGGCACCTACGGCGGCACCGAAAAGGAAACCGGCCGCCCCACCTACGGCGGCTACTCCAGCCAGATTGTAGTAGACGAGAAGTACACCCTCAAAGTATCCGACAAACTGGACCTGGCCCGCGTGGCCCCGCTGCTCTGCGCCGGCATCACCACCTACTCGCCCCTGCGGCAGTGGAAGGTAGGCGAAGGCCACCGCGTGGGCGTGATGGGCCTCGGTGGCCTGGGCCACATGGCCGTGAAGCTGGCCGCCGCCATGGGCGCCGAAGTCACGGTGCTCAGCACCTCGCCCGGCAAAGAAGCCGACGCCAAAGCCCTGGGTGCCCACAAGTTTGTGGTAACCAAAGACAAGGAGCAGCTGAAGTCGGTGAACAACTACTTCGACTTCATCATCAACACCGTTTCGGCTCCGCTCGACCTGGCCTCCTACCTGAACCTGCTGCGCCGCGACGGCACCATGATTTTGCTGGGCGTACCGCCCGAAGCGCCGCAGGTTCACGCCTTCAACCTGATTGCCAAGCGCCGCCGCATTGCTGGCTCGCTCATCGGCGGCATTGCCGAAACCCAGGAAATGCTGGACTTCTGCGCCGAGCACAACATTATGTCCGACATCGAGCTGATTGACATCAAAGACATCAACGAAGCCTATGAGCGCATGCTGAAGGGCGACGTGAAGTACCGCTTCGTAATTGACCTGGCAACGCTGAACTAAGCTCCGGCTGCTATTCCGTTTTCATGAAAAAATCCCCGTGCAGCAATGCGCGGGGATTTTTGTGTTTGTGCCTTGGTGGAGCCACCGACCGGGCTATACGGCCGCAATGCGCATGGCGGGCACGACGGGCCAGGGCGTGGCCGTTACCTGCACGGCGTCCCACAGGGTTTTTTGGCCGGTGTAGTGCAGGAACACGCGCGCCGTGGTGATGATGTCCTTTTCGCAGTATGCCACGATGCGGGCCAGGTCCTTTTTTACCCAATAGGTGTGAGCTACCTGTGCGCCGTCGATGTCGTCTTTGGGCGACGGAATGCCGAACACGCCGGCCAGTAGGGCCAGCGTGATATGGCCCTTGTTGTCGCCAAATTTCCACAGCTCCATGGTGTCGAGCAGGTGGGGGAGGTCCCAGGGCCGGTGGCCGGCAATGTCGAGCATGGGCGGAATATCCTGTCCGCAAATCAGCATGCGGCGGCCCAGGTAGCCGTAGTCGAACTCGCGGCCGTTGTGGGCGCAGAGGAAGTAACCATCAGGGCGGGCCGTGTCGAGCTTGGCGTACCGGCTGGGGCCGTAGGGGGCGTAGCGCTGCAGGAAATGGCCAAACCCGCGCAGTACCTCGCACTCATCGTCGTCGGCAAAGGATTTGGTACGGAATTCCAGGGTGTCGTCCTTCAGCAGGCGGAAGAAGCCCACCGAGATACACACCACCTTGCCAAACTCGGCGTAGAGGCCGCCGTTGGCAAACAGTTCTTCGTGGGTTTGGCCGTCGGCCAGCTCGCGGGCGTGGCGCTTCTCGCAAAACGTTTTCCAGAGCGGCTGGTGCGCGGCCGGCAGCTCGGCGTGGGTGGCGTGGCCCGGCACGGTTTCAATGTCGACGAAGAAAACGCGGGTCAGGTCGACGTGGCGGAGAATATTCATTAGTAGCAACAAAGAAGAGCGGCTATGAAGGTAGGGCCTGCCGGGCGTTTGCTGTAGAAACGCGCCTTGGTGCGTTCCTACAGCAGGCGTCTTTAAATCATAAATTGGGACACCTCAAACCATAAATCAGGGCGATAATCTGGCAGTGGCCGCGGACCTTTGCTGCGGTAGTATTTAGAAATGACCAGCCGGGCAATAACAGCAGGCCGCGCAACGCTATGTAGCGGCGCACGCCCCCGCGAACCTGACTGGCGAATGGCCGGACAACATTAATAATGGCGGGCGCCATGCAACGGCGATGCCTCTCTTTACCTCTTTTCGATAAAATTTCTCTCGCCCACTTACTTTCCTTTTTTTCTGCAAATGACTTACTCTTACCGCTTGCTATTGGCGCTGCTGCTGGCCGCGTCTGCTTTCGTCAGCCCGGTTTGGGCACAACAACCGGCCTTGCCAGCCGGCCCGCCCGTTGGCACCGGTTCCATCACGGGGGTGGTGCTCGACTCGCTGAACCGCCAGCCGGTGCCCTACGCGACGGTGGTGCTGCTGCCGCCCGCGCCCAACGATAAGGCCATTACCGGCATCGCGGCCGATGACAACGGCCGGTTCACGTTCACCAAACTGCTGGCGGGCCCGGCCCGGCTGCGCATCAGCTACGTGGGCTACGGCACCCAGACGCGGGCCGTCACCATCACGGCCGGGGCCACCGATGCGGGCACGTTCCGGCTGCCCACGGCGGGTACGGCGCTGGCTGAGGCCGTGATTATCGGCACCAAGCCGGTGGTGGAGGTGCGTCCCGACCGCATTGTGTACAACGCCGAGCAGGACGTGAGCAACGCTGGCGGCACGGCGGCCGACGTGCTGCGCAAGGCCCCGCTGCTGGCCGTGGACGGCGACGACAAAGTGACCCTGCGCGGCTCCAGCAACTTCCGGGTACTCGTCAATGGCAAGCCCTCGCCCACCTTTGCCAACAATCTGGCTGACGCGCTGAAGTCGCTGCCTGCCGACCAGATTAAGTCGGTGGAAATCATCACCACGCCCCCGGCCAAGTACGACGGCGAGGGTACGGCCGGCATCATCAACATCGTGCTCAAAAAGGGCGTGGACCGTGGCCTGAACGGGCGCGTGGGCCTGGGTGGCGGCAATCGTGGCCTCAACAGCAACGCCTCGCTCAACTTCAAGAAGGGCAAAGTGGGTCTGAGCGTGTCGGGCGGCACGGGCCGCTGGTACGGCCCGCAGGAATCGAGCCGCGAGCGCACCGACTTCTTTGTGGAGCGCCCCGACGGCAGCCCGGCCCAGTTCACCCAAACCGGCAGCGGCCGCTTCAAAGGCCGCTGGGGCTACGGCAACCTGACCGTGGACTACGACCCGGCCGAATACCACAGCTTCTCGCTCAGCGCCGGCCTCAACCCCTACTCTGGCAGCGGCCAGCAGGTGCTGCGCAACCGCTACGACGCCGGCAGGCCGGAGCTCAACCAGCTGTTTGTGCGCGACACGGAAAACCTGTTCAGCGGCTTCAATGGCGAAGTCACCGGCACCTACACCCGCACCTTTAAGCAGGCCCGCCGCGAGTGGAGCATTCTGGGGCAGGCGGCCGACAATTCCGGCACTTTCGGCTACGATGTCAACCAGTTCGATGGCACCATTGCCGGGCCCGTGGAACAGGCCAACTATCGGGAGCGCAGCCGTGGCCGCACGCCTGGCACGGAATTTACCCTGCAAACCGACTTTGTTCAACCCTTGAGCGAGAAGCAGACCTTGGAAATGGGCCTGAAAAGCATCTGGCGCCGGACCGGCTCGGTGGCCGAGGTTGATACGTTTCTGGCCGGGCAGCAAGCCGGACTGGTCCGTTCCCGGCAGCGCAGCACCAATTTTGACTACCGCCAGAACGTGCAGGCGGCCTACGCCACTTACTCCTTCACGCCTTTCAAAAAGCTGAACATGAGCCTGGGCGCCCGCGCCGAGCGCACCAACCTCACGGCCAACCTCTTCGCGCCGGTGCGTCAGCCGGAATTCGGTCAGACTTACACCAGCCTGCTGCCCAACGGCAACGCCCAGTATGCTTTCAGCGAGATGACCAGCCTGCGCCTGGCGTATTCGCGGCGCATCACCCGCCCGTTTATCGATTACCTCAACCCCTTCGTGGACCGTTCCGACACGCTGAACCTGCGCGTGGGCA
>JAYSZD010000419.1:0-1698 GCA_043738185.1 Hymenobacter sp.
AGGCCGAAGATGAAGCCCCCAATCCAGACGCCGTGGTTGAATTTCTTGTCGGCAATCACAATGGGCTGGCCGTCCATCGTCCGGAGGCGGTAGCGTTTGATAAGCTGAATGGAAACCATGCCCACCAGAATGGCCGAGCCGATGACGCCATACATGTGGAAGGCCTGGAAGCGGAACATTTCCTGAATCCGAAACCAGCTGATGACTTCGCTTTTGGTGAGGATGATGCCGAACAGCGTGCCCAGTACCAGGTATTTGAGGTATTTCATAGCGAGGAGTTGGTTTGGTCGTTGGAGTGGCGGGTAGCCAGCAGGCGTACCACATTGGCTGGCCCGGCGTGGAAGCTGCCTTCGTGCAGCACCACGCCCAACTCGTGGTTTTCGAGGATGCTAAGCCCGGCAAAGTCTGCGGCCAGCGTGGCCGGCTCGTAGAGCATTTCAGCTGTCCGCGGCCCGCCGGAGGGCAGGCCCAGCTGCCGGACGCTGAAGGCTTCCAGTATCAGGTGGCCACCGGGGGCCAGGCAGGCCCCGGCGGCCGCGTGCACGGCCCGGCGGTCGGCCGGCGGTAAATGGGCGTAAATGAGGCCCACGGCATCGTAGTAACCGGGGCGCAGCCAGCTCAGGTCCGTGAGGTCGGTTACCTGATAGTCGAGGTGCACGCCCTGGGCCAGGGCCAGGCGCAGCGCTTTGGCCCGGCCCTCGTCGCTGAAATCCACGGCCGTGACCTGCCAGCCGCGCTTGGCGGCGTACACCGCGTTGCGGCCCTCGCCTTCGGCCAGCAGCAGCAGGCGGCCGGACGGCAGCGCGTCGAGCCGCTGGCGGAAGTAGGCGTTCGGCTCGGTGCCGTAGGCGTAGGTTTCAGCCTCGTAGCGGGCATCCCAAAAATCAATGGCACTCCGGTCAACAGCTTCCATAATGGGAGATTTAAAGGATTAAAACAGCAGGGGGTAAACGACCCAGGTCAGGAGCAGGCCGCCGGCGAAAAAGCCGATGACGGCCACCAGCGATACCCATTGCAAGTTCGAGAGGCCCGAAATGGCGTGGCCCGAAGTGCAGCCCCCGGCGTAGCGCGTGCCGAAGCCCACCAGGAAGCCGCCCAGCACCAGAAAGACCCAGCCTTTCCAGTTGGCCAGGTTCTCCAGGGCAAACAGCTCGCGGGGCAGCAGGCCGGTAAAGTCGGTCAGGTGCATCTCGGCTTTAAGGTCGCGCACCGTGGCGGCCGAAATGCCGATAACGTCGGGGTGGCCCAGGAGCCGGTAGCCGATGAAGCCGCCCAGGGCGATGCCGAGCACGAACACCAGGTTCCAGATTTCGGCCCGCCAGTTATAAGTCAGAAATGGGATGCCGGCCGGCACGCAGGCCGCGCACACGTGGCGCAACGAGGAGCTGATGCCCAGCGCCTTGTTGCCCACGAGCAGCAGCGCGGGCACGGTCAGGCCAATCAGCGGCCCGGCCACGTACCAGGGCCAGGGTTGTTGCAGGAGTTCGAGCATGAACAGGAAGTCGAAAGGAGGGTGGCTACTTATTTGGTTGTCAAGGTTCCCGGCCAGTCGAGCACCCCGCCGAGCAGGTTCGCTACCTGGCCGAAGCCGGCCTTGGTGAGCTGGCCGGCAGCGTTGGCCGAGCGGGCCCCGCTGCGGCAATACACGTAGGTGGACTTGGTTTTATCGAGGGCCGCCACGCGCCGGGCAAAGTCCGG
>JAYSZD010000420.1:0-11046 GCA_043738185.1 Hymenobacter sp.
ACGATAACGATGATGGTGAACAGGTTGGGCAGGTAGTTCCAGAGGGCGCGCAAAATCTTGCGCACCGGGTTCAGCACGAAGCCCACCAGCGTATCGGCAATGCCCTGGGTGCCGGGAAAAATGCTGAACACGATGGGCAGCACCAGGTAAATGGCCAGCAGAATCACCACCCACTGCAGCACCTTGAGCAGTAGCAGCACCGCGCTCAGCTGCCGGTCTTCGTTGAAAAACTCGTAGGTGCCGAGCTTGAGGCCCCGGAACCAGGCACCTTTTTTAGCCAGCAGCTTGCCCCGCAGCCAGCCAAAAAGCACGTTCACGTATTTTATCAGGAAGTAAAAAACCAGCAGTACCAGCAGCGTGAGGCCGGCCTCGCGCAGGTAGGTCTGCCAGCTGTTGGCGGCCTGGTAAGCCGTGATGGCCCGGATAATCTGCCGGCGGTGCTGGCGGGCCAGCGAATCCTTGCTCACGTTTTGCCACAGGGCATCGTTTTCGCTCACGCTTTGCAGCACCCGCTCGCCGTACAGCAGGTCCACGGTTTGCTCTGAGTGCACGAGGGTGAGCGAATCGGGCCGAAAAAAGGCTTCCTTTTCCAGCTCTCGAATTTTGCCGGCCGTGCGGGCCGCCCGCTCCTGCGGCCGGAACGGCCCGAAGCGGGTGTACACGAAAAACAACGTGTCGCCGTGCGGCGCCACCGCAAACCCCTTGGCAAACTGCTTGAGCGAGTCGATATAGGCCCGGGCCCGTACCTGCCGCAGCGAATCGACCACGCGCAGCGAATTGAGCTGCACCAGCAGCGCCTGTTCGCGCCCGCGGTCCGGGCCGTTTTTTAGTCCTTGCAACTCCTGTTGCAGCTGGGCCAGCTGGGTGGTGTTCTGGCGGCGTAGCGAGTCGAGCTGCCGCAGCCGGGTCAGGTCGTTGCTGAGCACCTGCGTCCGGGCCGAGTCTTTGGCTGCAGCCGCGGCGGGTTTGGGGGCCGGCGCCTGCGCACGGGTTGCCCCCGTTGCGCTCAGCAGCAGGAGCAGGGACAGCAAGAGCCGGTAGGCGTAGCAATGGGGCATTTGAACTGACTAAAAAGTGAAAAGCGCAGCCGCAGCACAAAGTTACCCCCGCTTGCCTTGCGCTAAATCTACGGGCGGCCCGGTCGCTGAACAGGTTCTGGCTGGAGCGTCACGTTGTTTTTTTTGGTAGAGCGTTGCCACCGAAAACGAAGCAGGCAGCTGCATTGGCGCGGCAATTTGGGCAGTGCCTTCGGCCACCCGCCTGTCGGGGCCGCCCGCCGGATTGCGAGAACCAGCCGCGCCCGGACCCAACCGACAAGCGCTGAGACACGTTCTTGGTGGAGTTCAACCTTACTTTCTTTCGTATGCTTGAGGAATTACAAAACGTGCTGCTCGGCTACTGGCACCAGCTGATAGCGGCCTTGCCCCGGCTGGTGCTGGCCCTGGTGCTGTTGGGAATTGTCTGGGTAATTGCCTCGCGGGTGCGTACTTACCTCGATAACCGGCTGGCGGCCAAATCCGACGACCCGCTGCTGGCCCGCTTCCTCACCAAGATGGCCCGCTGGATAGTGCTGGTTATCGGGGGGCTGATAACGCTGCAAATCATCGGCTTCTCGGGCATCGTGAGCGGCGTGATGGCCGGCGCGGGCGTGTCGGCGGTGGTGGTGGGCTTTGCCTTCAAGGACATTGCCGAAAACTTCCTGGCCGGGGTAATTCTGGCCTTCAACCGGCCCTTCAACCTGCGCGATACCATTTCCATTCAGGACGTAATGGGCCGGGTCGAGTCGCTGGACATGCGCACCACCCGCGTCAAAACCTTCGACGGCAAGGACGTGTACATTCCCAACGCCACGGTGCTTAAGGAAAAGGTAACCAACTACACCCGCGACGGCTACCTGCGGCAGGATTTCGTGGTCGGCATCGACTTCGAAGACAGCGTGGCCGGCGCCACCAACCTCATTCTGGAGCAAATCAGCCAGATACCCGAAATCCTGGCCACGGAACCACATGGCCCCTTCGTGGTAGTGGACGAGTTGGCCACCAGCACCGTGAACCTGAAAATCTTCTTCTGGACCACCACCGACGACTACCGCCGTGGCGTGCTGGAGCTGCGCAGCGACGTGATGGACCGCACCAAAACCGTGTTGGCCGCCAACGGCTATTCCCTGCCGCCCGACATCATCGAAATCCGCCTGCCCGGCTTCCAGTCGGCCCTGCCCATCGAGGTGCGCATGGCTCCTGGCCAGTCCGCGCCCGCGCTGGCCCTACCCGCCAAACCAACTGCCTGACGCGGCCGGGCCCGGCTGCCACCGCCGCCGCGCCCGCCGCAAGGCCAAGCCCTGCGCCACTCGCACTCCGATAAGCCCCGCCAGCAGCCCCGGCAGCAGGAGCAGCAGCACCCAGGTATTGGCCTCGGGGTAGCTGCTGCGGGCCAGGCTGGCCAGATTCACCATGAAATCGACGCAGTACCAGAACGCGACCTGCACGAGCTGGTCCGCCAGCTGCAAAAGCGCTTTCATACCCGCTGCTGCTTTAGCTGCCGCAGCGTCCAGGCGTTACGCAGCGCCCCGTAGGTGAGCCACAGCAACAATACGGGCATGAGAACCAGATAAAAAGCCACATTCAGCACGCCATACAGTGCCCCGCCGCCCGCCGAGAGCGCCGCCACCGTCAGCCCATACAGCGGCCGCAGTCGGAAGTAAGCCGGGCTGTTGGCCGCCGTGGCGTGCGGGCAGGCATGGGCGTAGCAGTAGCGGGTGCAGCGGGCCGCCACGTAAGCTTTGGTAGGCGGGTGCGGGGCCGTATAGTTCACCCACAAGCCGAAGAGCAGTGGGAGAGTGGCCAGCAGCAGGGTGAGGAGGAGGGGGCGCATGGACGGGCAATTTAGGGCTGGCGGGCAGAAGTAGGCGAACCGGCGCGCGGACTTTTAGTCCGCAAGCTGGTTCGCTTACCAGCGCGGAATAAAAGTCCGCGCTACTTTCGTCCTCATGTCCGCACCCACTTTGCCGCGCCGTCTCGCCCTGGTTCAAGCTACTGCCCTTAACCACACAATACATCTGAGCGAGGTAATTGCTAGCCAGTTAATTTACACAGTTCTCACCTGATGCAAATGCACATAACCACCGAAGCCTTTTTCACCGGTATCAAGCCCAAGCTGCTGATTGAAATTGGCCTGGCCCGGCAAGGTATAACGGTTGCCGTGGCGTGGTTTACGGACCGCGACCTGCTGGCCGCGCTGGTAGCGCGGCAGCGAGCAGGCGTGTCGGTGGCCTTGGCCTTGACGCATGACCATATCAACGAGGTACTTGATTTTGCCGCCTTGGCCACTGCCGGCGGGCGCGTCTTTCACATCGAAGGCGCACTGATGCACAATAAATTTTGCGTGCTGGATGGTCGGGATGTCATCACCGGCTCCTACAACTGGACGTACCGGGCGGCCCATGAGAATTACGAAAACATTGTGCTCACCAGCGGCGACTATGATTTAGCGTACCGCTACCTGGCTGAGTTTGCCCGCATCACCGGGCAGGCGTTGGGTGGTGCCGCCGGAACTGGCCCGGACCTGGCCAAAATCGTACGCCGCCTGCAAGCCATTTGCGCGCTGGTGCAGCTTGACGAGCCGGAGGATACCTTGCGCCAGGCCCGCCGCCTGCATCTCGAATGGCCCGACCCACTGGCGGGCCAGCTCATCGCCGAGTTGGAAGCCGGCCGCTACGCCAGCGCCCTCGTCCAAATTGAGGATTTCCTGCGGTCGCAGTCCCGCCTCACCGTGTACGAGGACCCGCTGCTAGCCGCCCTGCGGCTCGAAGTGCGCGATTTGCAATACCGTCTCGTGGCCGTGGAAGCCGAAAAAGCCGAAGGCGAGCGCAAGCTTAGCCAGTACAATCACGCATTTGCCGAATACCTAGGCGCACTCACGCAGGCCATTTTGCAGCTCAAGCAGGAACACGCCCGCCGCCAGCGCCAGCAAAGTGCCGAGGCTGAAACGGAGTACGAAGAAGCCCGCCGCCGCTACGACGACTTCCGCCAAGACTACGCGGCCGAAGCCGCGAAAACCGTCCTGCCGCTGGATGCGGCGGGGCAGCAAAGCTTGAAAAAGCTCTACCGCCACTGCGCCACCCTGTGCCACCCCGACAAGGTCGCCGAGCACCTGCGCCCCCAGGCCGAAGCCGCCTTCAAACGCCTACAAGCCATTTATGAGCGGCAGGACTTAGCCCAGCTGGAAGCCCTGGCGGCGGAGCTGGCGCGAGGAATTTTCGACCCGTCCGCCGACCTGACCGCTCCTCCCGACCGTGCGGCTCTGCAGGCCCGCCGCGACTACCTGGCCCGTCAACTGGCGCTGGCCATAGCCGCACTGGCCGCGCTCCAGGCCAGTCCCGTTTTCCAGCAGGTGAACGCGCTGACCGATTTGGAGCCGCACTTCCAGCAGCTCCACGCCGAGCTGAGCCAGGAGCTGGCCCGCTGGCAGGCGCTGGTGCCCGCCGATGAAGAGGTGATTTCCTAACTGCCCGTCTGCCCGGCTCTATGTCTGCTCCGCTTTCTCCCTGGTTAGCCGCTGCCGCCTTTGGACTGCAAGTGCCCGAAAAAGTTCCGCTGCCAGCTGCCTTGCTGCTCGTGGAGCGTCAGCTCCGGCTCTTGCCGCACGAAGTAGCGCTGGCGTTTGACGAAGCCGGCACCTTGCGGCTATTCAAGGTCGGCGGCGATTCCGAGGTGGCTTTTACGGATGTGGAGCTGCTACGCTTGCGCGATTCCTTTTTCACGCATAACCACCCCAGTCAGAGCTTTCTGACCGTGCGCGATGTCGAGTTTGCCTGCCACCACGACGTAGCCCAGCTGCGGGCCGTGGCCGGGCCGGTGGTACACGTCCTGACCCGTCCGGCTGCGGGCTGGCCGCTGGCCCGCTGCCAGCAGCTGGTGGCCACCGAGCAGGCCCGCCTGCGCAAGCGCTTCGCCCACGCGGGTGCCGACCGCGCCCTGGCCCGCCGCCAATGGAATGCTTTCGCCCACAAGCTTGTCGTCCGGTTATCTTTACCGCTAAGCCTGGAAACACTATGAAAAAGAACCCCGCAAACCTGTCCGACCCCCGCGTCATGCTCACCGAGGCCGGCGAACAGCAGTGGCTCGACCAGCTGCTGGACGAGGCCGCCGCCCAGCCGCAGCGCGAAAAGAAGCATCAGGCGCTGGCCGAAGCCGCCCGACGGCCCGCCACCACCAAGCGCCCGCGCAAAGCCGCCTAGCCCAATGGAGTCCGTCAACCCCCTGCTGCCCGCGCTCCGGCCCGACACGCCCGCCCTGCTGCGCCGCACGGGCAGCCTGCTAGGGGCAGTGCAAGGGATTCAGCAGGAGGCGAGCGCGGAGTACTGGTTTGGGCTGCTACAAAATCAAGCACTCAGTACAGGCCAGAGGAAGTCCATCGAAATCCGGTGCTCAGATTTACTACGGCGTGATATTGAAGCTGCGCTGAAAGTGCTTGAGGAGCACGCAAAACAAACTGACGCTGACGGAGACGAAAAATATATGAGGCCATATGGTGACGTGTATGGTTGGTTCTTTGATGTCGATGATTTTTACAACGACTATTGGGAGCTTTTCGACGCACTGTTTTCTAATCAGCACAAGTTAGCACAGCTACAGAATGACCCAGCGTCACAAGCACAGATTATGCTCGACGGAGCAAATTTTATCAAGGAGATTGCTCCGTCAACTTTATACACCAAGTACCTCTCCAGCGCCCTTTTATTAGATTACCGTATTACGACAATACAAGAACTTACAAAGTATGACAGCTATTGGGGAGAAGCTGAATTTGTGCTTACGCATATCATAGATAACAATCCCAACGAACAAGAGCCATATTTACGCAGGGCTTGGCGCAGAGAAAATGCGTGTAGATACGGGGAAGCGCTAAAAGATTTAGATGTCTACATTTCGCTCGTACAGACCAACGCATCTGCATTTAAACTGCGCGGCCGAGTTCGCAATTTTTTAGGTGATGTTTCAGGAATGCTTGAAGATGCCAAAGCTGCGGAGCGCTTGGGAGCAGTACTCGAAAAATGGTGGCTAGACCCGCCCACAGAATTACCGTTTTAAGCGGCTTCAACGACATCCATTGGCTCGTCCGGCTCAAAAAATCCATTAACCTCCAAAGCGTCAAGGAAGTGTAAAATGGACTTTGGCTGACCAAATAGTAATGTTTTTCTTCCGGAATCTTCTATGAGCAATAGATAGGGCTCCCCAATGCCCGCGTCCAAGTGCAGGACAACTCTGCAATCCGGTTTGGTCGGATGCTGTTTTTCCAGATGTCTCTTGACTCCGTAGAAGCCCCAATTTTCCATCAAGTCATACAAAACAGGCGTATAACCGCTAAAATTCACTATACCCACCTGCTCGAAAGCAGCGAGAAAAAAGCTGGCTGGCAAGCGGTGAGTTGCGTAGCTATTGTCAGGAATCAGAAGTTGATGCGGCCCACAACCTTCTTTTTCAAGGAGTAAGTACGTTAGCTTGCCCAGCAATTGGAAACTGGAATCCCATTCCGCCTTGCGAAAAACACGTTTGGCATCAGCATGGTCTCTCATTTTGGGTTTGTACGTCATGGTTCTTGTGTCTTTGGGGTGATAATGCGGAGAACCGGGAAAAGAGCTTGGGCGTTAATTCAGCCACAGCCCCGTTCTCAGGTGGTTGTGACTACAGGAACCGATTCCGCTGTGTTCCGTTAAGATTCGTGCGGGCCTGATGCCGGATTATTCTGGAACTGTACCCGTCTGGAGCCGCGCAAACGGCCCCTTTTTGTGCCATTTCCAACGAAGGCCCCGACCGTACCTATTTGGTTTGGGCTTTTCCAGACGGGGCAAAGTAGCGCGGACGTAGCGAGTCCGCGTTTCGGTCGCACGTCTGACCGGCCAACTGCACGGATGGAAACGCGGACTCGCAGAGTCCACGCTACGGCGCTACTTTCGTCCTCATGTCCGCACCCACTTTGCAGCGCCGCCTCGGCCTGGTTCAAGCTACTGCCCTCAATATGATTGACATGGTCGGAATAGGACCATTCGTCACTCTGCCGCTCGTGATGGGCTTCATGGGGCCCAATTTCCTGCTGGCCTGGCTGGTAGGCGCGGCCCTGGCGGCGGTCGATGGCCTGATATGGAGCGAGCTGGGCGCGGCATACCCCGAAGCCGGCGGCAGCTACCGCTTCCTCAAGCTGGCGTATGGCGAGCAGAAGTGGGGGCGCTACATGTCGTTTCTCTACGTCTGGCAGACGCTCATTCAGTCGCCGCTGGTGCTGGCTTCGGGCGCCATCGGCTTCGCCCAATACTTCGGCTACCTCGTGCCGATGACGGAGTGGTGGCAGCCCAAGGCCGTAGCTGGCAGCGTGGTCCTGCTGCTGGTCGTGCTGCTCTACCGCCGCATTGAGGACATTGGCCGGCTGGGCGTGATACTATGGGTGGCCGTGCTGGGCCTCATCGGCTGGCTGATTTTTGGTGGCCTCACCCACGCCAACCACTCCGTAGCCATCCTCCCGGAGGGCGGTTTCACGGCGCTGCCGGGCCTGCTTATTTCGGTGGCTATGGGACAGGCCGTCGTCAAAAGCATCTATTCCTACCTGGGCTACTACAACGTGTGCCACCTTGGGGCCGAAATCAAGAACCCCGAGAAGGTGATTCCGCGCAGCATCTTCCTCAGCATTCTGGGCATCGCCGCACTGTATCTGTTGATGAACTGGAGCGTGGGCACGGTCATCTCGTGGCAGGAAGTGCAGGGCTGGCAGACCAGCGCCGGCGACAAGTCGCAGTTCATCGTGAGCGTGTTCGTGGAGCGGCTCTACGGGCCCGCTGCTGCCACTTTTGCCACGGCCATGGTGCTGCTGGTGGCCTTTGCGTCGCTGTTTGCGGTGCTGCTGGGCTACTCGCGCATCCCCTACGCGGCGGCGGCTGATGGCGAGTTTCTGCCCCTGTTCGGCAAGCTGCACCCCACCAAGAACTTCCCGTACGTGTCACTGCTCATTTTGGGCGGCGTGGGCTTTGTGTTCAGCCTGCTGTTCCGGCTGGGCGAGGTGATTTCAGCCATTCTGGCTATGCGGATTCTGGTGCAATTCGTGGGGCAGGCCGTGGGGCTGGTGCTGCTGCGGCGGCGGCGCGGCACGGCGTCCCTGCCGTTCAAGATGCCGCTGTATCCGCTGCCCGTCGTGCTGGCCATCATCATCTGGCTGTTCGTGTTCGTGGGCATCGCCCCGGCTGAGGTCACCTGGTTTGGGGTCACCTTCAACCTCTATTTTCAGGCCGCCGCCTTGGGCATGATGGCGCTGGGCACGGGCGCGTTCCTGCTCTGGAGCCGCCGGCTGGGGCGGTGGCCGTTTGCGCAGTAGCGTGAGTAGCGCCGCCTGTCAAGCGGGTAATAATAGGTCACCGGGACGCTGCCTTGCCCCATAAACCAGCAGGAAAGATATCTCAGCTTCCGTCACCCGGTAAATGAGCACGTACTCGCGCCGAAAAACGGCCCGCCGCTAGTCCCGGTCGGGATATTGGCGAACCGAATACGGAGGATATGCCTGGGGAAAAGGCGCAATGATATCACAGGCAAAATCAATGATGGAAGTGCTGAGTTGCCGCCCTCGTGCCGCATCGAACTGACTATGGTAAGCCTGAATTGCCGCCAATCCATCCAGAAATATCGGGGTCATATTAACCTCGCGGAGAATTTCACTCATAGTCCCAGCCGTTTCCGGGCTTCGGCAAAGGAAAGACGTGGCTGCCCATCAGAGGCAACTATCCTTGTTTCCAGTTCGTCGTCTGATAATGGCTGCCACGGCGCGGCAACCGCAAAGCGGATAACGTTACGCTTCGACAATGCCTCTAAAATAGCCGCCACCATTTCCTCATCGTCGGGAGCGATAATGTCGAGTGTGTAGGTTTTCATACTTCAAGTTACACACAAAGGCTATAACTGGTCCAGGAAATGGCCCAGCTGCCTACCCCAGCCACCACCCCAGCCCGCCCGCCACCAATGCCCCGGTCAGCGTGTTCAGGAAGTTGACTGCGTTGTTGCCCAGCGTGCCGCGCCGTTCCAGCGTCGCGCCGAGCACCGAGTCCAGCAGGTTGCCCGTTGTGCCCGCCACCAGCAGCCACCAAAAGGCCGGCCCCCAACCAACGCCCGCGCAGTAGGCCGCTGCCAGCACCGCCGTGCCCGCCAGCCCCAGCGCCGTGCCTTCCAGGCTCACCACGCCGTTGAGGCCGCGCGTGTCGGGCCGCAGCGTGAGAAGGTGGTAGTAGCGCCGCCCGTACACGTTGCCCAGCTCCGAGGACAGCGTATCGGCCGTAGCGGCGGCGAAGCTGCCGGCCAGCATCAGGCCGGCCAAAGGCGCGGCGGCGGGCAGCCGCCAGGCCAGTAGGCCTAACAGGCCGGCCACGCCGGCATTGGCCACCACCTGGCCGGCCGTACGGCGGCCCTTGTTCTCCTCGGCCAGCCCGAGATGACGCTTGTCGGCCACGCGCCAGCCGGAGGCGGCCGTACCCAGCGCGAAAAACAGTACCAGCAACCCCAGCCCCGTAAAGCCGCCGCCAAGGTAAATCAGCAGGCCCAGCACCCCGCCGGTGGCCGCCGCCGCCGTAGTGAGCTTGCCTGCCCGCACGCTGTAGCCCATGCCGAACCCCAGTACCGCCACCACCAAACCAAGTCGAAATAAGGCCATTACCCCACCACCTTCTCGTAGCAGAAGAACCGCAGTCCCGGCCGAAAGGCCAGCGTAATCTCGCCCGCAAACCGGTAGCCCAACTTTGGAAACAGCCGCTGCGTGGCCGCGTTCTCGGAGTTGGTATCAACCCGCGAAACCTTCAGGCCCTGCGCTATGGCCTGCGTTTCGGCCTGCTGCATGAGCGCCAGCGCCACGCCCTGGCCTTGCGCGGTGGGGTCTACGGCCAGGCGGTGCGTCACCAGGGCCGGTTCGGTCACGTCCCAGTCGGCCTGGGCGTATTCGGCGTCCTGGTCCTGGGTGAGGGCGGTCACGCCGGCCACCGCGCCATTCAGTTCCGCCACCCAAAGCTGGCTTTTTTCAATATCAGCGGTGACAACGGCCTCGTTCGGGTAATCGTCCGTCCATTGGAAATTGCCGCTGGCCTGCATCAGCGGCACCACGCGCCGCAAAAGGGCAAGAATGGCGGGTAAGTCAACAAGCGTGGCGCGGCGGATAAGAAGCATCAGGTGGAAGTTTAGGCGCCAAAGCGCAGTCACGCTTCGGCAGAAGTCCCACAAAATAAGCAGCCCGGAAGCCACTGATTCTTCAGGGCCTCCGGGCTGCTCGCGTGCTTGGTCTTGGGAGTCGCCCTCTGCGCAACCTCTTTGCCCACAGAGGAAGACAGGGGATGGGTTTATGGCATCTGCGTAAACTTTTTGATATCCCCGCTGGCGATGTAGGACTTGCCATCCGGCGCGGTATTTACGTGCTCTACCACGAATAGCGTACTCTCGTCGCGAATGCCGCGGGGGAAGCGCATGTTCCAGTTTGGGTCGAAGCCGTCGCTTACTACGCGGGCGCGGAGCTTGCTGCCATCTTTCACGCACTGAATGAGGATGCCCGTGCCGATGGTGTCGGTTTCCTCCAAATCGGCCAGCGTGGCGGCTGGTTTGGCCGGCCGCGAGCTGCTGGCGCTGCTGCTCCGGCTGCGTCCGCCGCCGCCGTGGTGGCCCCCGGCCAGCGGGTCGGTTTCGCCGGCCCGCACGAAACGCGTGATGGTACCCTTGGCGCGATAGAACGTGCCGTCGGTGCTGCGCTCTAATTCGTCCACCAGATAATGCGCGCCCTCGGCCCGGATGGCGCGGGGAAACTGAATGTTCAGGTCCTCAAAGCCATCCGAAACTACCCGCACGCGCAGCTTGCCGCCTTCGCGGAAGCACAGCAGCTCCACGCCGGTGCCGGCTTCGCTCACCACGGGCAGGGCGTAGGCGGCCTGGTCCACGCTCACGCCCCGGCCGGCCAGGTCAGTCCGCGCGCGGCGGCCCTGGAAAGCCTGGTCGCGCAGTTCCTTGCGGCTCTCGTTGTCGAGGTGGCGGCTGG
>JAYSZD010000421.1:0-4118 GCA_043738185.1 Hymenobacter sp.
CAGTACGCGGCGGCCCGCGGCCTGCAGCTGGAGCAGCTGCCGCAGCTGCTGAACCTGAACGGCTCGCTGAACACCGACAAGGTGTTCCCGTTTCTGGCCACCACGCAGTTTTCGCTGGTAGCAGGCATCATCTTCATCCTGGGCATCATTGCCGTGACTTACGCCTCGGCCGACTCGGCCCTGACCTCGCTCACTACGTCGTTCTGCGTTGACTTTCTGAATATTCAGCAGTACCCGGAAGGCCGACAGACCACGCTGCGCCAGCTCACGCACCTGGGCTGGTCGGTGGTGCTGATTGTTATCATTCTGATTTTTCGGGTCTACAACAACCAGAGCCTGATTGATGCGGTGTACAAGGCGGCCGGCTTCACCTACGGGCCGCTGCTGGGGCTTTTTGCCTTTGGCATTCTCACCCGGCGCAACCTGCGCGACCGGTTGGTGCTGCCCACCTGCGTCACGGCCGTGCTGCTGACCTGGCTCATTGTGTCGCACTCCGTGGAATGGCTGAACGGCTACAAGTTTGGTTTTGAAATCCTGCTGCTCAACGGCACGCTGGTGTACCTGGGCCTGCTGGCCATTTCGCGGCCCGCCGGCGTGAACCCGTTGCCCCAGGCGGCGGTTTAGGTATTTATCGGATTGTCGAAATATTACGCTGGCTGGCTCGTCTACCTTTCAGAGGCTGCCTTTATCTTATCTACGCTATGAAAAAGACTTTTTTCTCGCTTTTATTGGCCCTGGCGGCCTCTTCGGCAGCATTTGCGCAGCAACCCGCGCCCGCGCCTACCGACCAGAAAACCATCGTGCTGAAACCGGGCGACATGCAGGTGCAGGCCCGCCCCGCCGCCAACCGCCCCGACCGCGCCCCGGTGTACCCCGGTGGGGAGCAGGCGCTGGGCCTTTTTTTCCTGCAAAACATTAATTACCCCGCCGCCGCCAAAGCCAGGCAGCTCTCCGGCATAGTACTCGTGAATGCCACTGTGAACGTGGACGGTACCGTGACCGCGCCCGTAGTGGCCAAGTCGCTCTCGCCCGAGTGCGACGCCGAAGCCCAGCGCGTGGTAACCCTGATGAGCGGCTGGCAGCCCGCCATGCGGCGTGGCCGGCCGCTGCCGGTGCTCATTCAGCTGCCCGTGCCTTTCGGGGGCGCCGGCGAGATGACCGTGGAGCAAACCCGCCGCCTGCCGCTCAACAAGCAGAAGCAGAAACATTAATTTTTACCCGTGCACGGGCCACGTCCGCGCACATTCCTGATTTTCAAGCAGTAGATGGCCCGTAGCGGATTGAATACCAGCGGCGAAGGCGCGCCCGACGCCCCCAAGCCCAAGTTGACCAAAGAAGCCTTTCGACGCAGCCTGCGGGTGTTCCGCTACGTGCTGCCCTACCGGGGCACGTTCATCGGGGGTATGGTACTGCTGGTGCTCAGCAGCACCACCACCATGCTTTTTCCGTGGATAATCGGCAAGCTGGTGGATGTGGCCAACGGCCGGGCCGTGGCTTTGCCGGGCGGGTTCACGGTGGGCATCAACCGCATTGCGCTGGGGCTGTTTGGCGTCATCGTGTTGCAGGGCCTGTTCTCGTTCGGCCGCATCTGGTTTTTCACCCGCGTGAGCGAGTTCACGGTGCGCGACATCCGGCAGGCGCTCTACGCCAAGTTTGTGAGCTTGCCCATTCCATATTTTGAGAAAAACAGGGTGGGCGCCATCACCTCCCGCATTACCTCCGACGTGGCCCAGATTCAGGACACGTTTTCGCTGACCCTAGCCGAGCTTTTCCGGCAGGTGACCACGCTGCTGGCGGGCATCATCTTCATCATGGTGGTGTCGGTGAAGCTCTCGCTGTTTATGCTGGCCACCTTCCCTCCTATTGTGGTACTGGCCATGGTGTTCGGGCGCAAAATCCGGGTGCTGTCCAAACTCACGCAGGACGAGCTGGCCAGGGCCAACGTGGTGGTGGAAGAGACGCTGCAAGGCATCAACACGGTGAAGGCCTTTACCAACGAGCAGTTTGAGACGCGGCGCTACACGGCCTCGCTCACCAACACGGTGCGGGCCGCCCTGAAAAGTAATCTGTACCGCGGCGCGTTTGTGTCGTTCGTCATTATTGGCTTGTTCGGGGGCATTATTCTGGTGCTGTGGCGGGCGGCCACGCTTACTCAAACCGGCCAGATGACCATTGGCGACCTCACGTCGTTTGCGCTGTACACCATGTTTATTGGTGCTTCGGTGGCAGGTCTGGGCGAGCTGTACGGCAAAGTGCAGAGCACGCTGGGCGCCTCGGAACGCATCCTGGAAATACTGGACGAGGCGAGCGAGCCCACTCACTTGCCTCTGCCGGCCGGCCAGGCGCCGCTGCAGCTGCGTGGCAATATTGAGTACCGCAACGTGGCGTTCACCTACCCCACCCGGCCCGATTTGCCGGTGCTGAAGGACATTTCGTTTGACATTACCTCCGGCGAAAAAATTGCGTTAGTCGGCCCCAGCGGCGCGGGCAAAAGCACCATTGTGTCGCTGCTGATGCAGTTTTACGAGCTCAGCGGCGGCGAAATTCTGATTGACAACCAGCCCATCAGCAGCTACGACCTCACGGAGCTGCGCCGCCACATCGGCATCGTGCCGCAGGAAACGCTGCTCTTCGGCGGCAGCATCCGCGAGAACATTGCCTACGGCAACACTTCGGCTACCGACGAGGAAATCATCGCGGCGGCGCGCAAGGCCAATGCCTGGCAGTTCATTTCCTCTTTTCCCGAAGCGCTGGACACGGTAGTGGGCGAGCGCGGCATCAAGCTCTCGGGCGGGCAACGGCAGCGCGTGGCCATTGCCCGCGCCATCCTCAAAAACCCGGTTATCCTGCTGCTCGACGAGGCCACTTCGGCCCTCGATTCGGAGTCGGAAAAGCTGGTGCAAGGCGCCATGGACGAGCTGATGAAAGGCCGCACGTCCATCATCATCGCCCACCGCCTGAGCACAATTCGCAAAGTCGACAAAATCCTGGTGATTGACGGCGGCCGCATCGTGGAGCAAGGCTCGCACGAGGAGCTGGCCGATAATGAGAACGGACTCTATGCCAACCTGCTGAAACTACAGTTTGAATTGAGCTAGGGCACCCCGAAGCACTTCCCGGCGCCCTCAAAGCACCGCCCGGCGCTCCTAACGCCCGTGCCGGGCCAGCCGAGAAATCTCCCGACCTAAACAATGCCCTTCCCGGCCGGTCCGAAGCATTTCCCGGCTTGACCAATGCACTTTCCGGCACGACCAATGCATTTACCGGAGCTATTTCCGATGTTTTTGGCGGGCCGGGAGGTGCTCCGGGCTCAAAAGAGGTCTTTACACCCCCGCTCCGACGCTGAAACCCGCGCCCCAAGCGCGGGTTTCGTACTTTTGACCCCATAACAACCCACCAATTCCTCCCTTTACCGATGAGCAAGTACTTGCTGACCCTTCCTGCTACTCTGGCTACGGCCGTTATGCTGCTGGCGGCTCCGGCTGCCCAGGCCCAAATCAGAACGCCCGCCGCCAGTCCTTCCAGCACTGTGATGCAGCGCGTGGGCCTCACCGATGTCACCATCGTGTATTCGCGGCCAAGCCTGAAGGGCCGCGCCGCGTTTGGCGACAAAACTCCGCTGGCGCCCACCGGCAACCGCTGGCGCACGGGCGCCAATGGCTCCACCACCATCAAGTTTTCGGACGATGTAACGGTTGAGGGCAAGAAAGTGCCCGCCGGCGAGTACGGCGTCTACACCATACCAAACAAGGCCGAATGGCTGGTGGTCATCAACAAAAACACCAAGCTGGGCGCCAATGTAGATGGGTACAAAGACGATGAGGACGTGGTTCGCTTTACCGTCAAGTCCTATAAATTGACCAGCAAAGTGGAAACCTTCACCATCAACTTCGCCGACCTGACCCCCGCCACGGCCAACGTGGCTATGGAGTGGGCCTTGACCGGCGTCAGGTTCAAGGTAGTGGCCGACGTGGACAGCAAGGTTATGGCGCAGATTGACGAGAAAATCACCAAGAACGCCACCCCCGCTGCCGGCGACATGGCCGCTGCCGCCGTATACTACGCCGACAACAACAAGGACATGAAGCAGGCCGTGGCCTGGATGGAAAAAGCCAACG
>JAYSZD010000422.1:0-11039 GCA_043738185.1 Hymenobacter sp.
CTGCTGTTTTCAAGCAGTAAGCTTGAAACTTGTGGCTTGCTTTTTAAAGACACCTGAAACAATCAAACCAAATATAGGGTTTTGGGCGGCAAAAGCCGCAACAAGCTGGCCCAACAAGAGCAGCCCAGCCGGCGAGTGGCCCCAGCGCCGGTCGAACTATTTGACTGGCAAGCTAATCAGAAACTCGGTGAAGCTTCCCTCTTCCGAGCTCACCGTGAGTGTGCCGCCGTGGCCCTGAGTCACGATGTCGTAGCTCAACGACAGGCCCAGCCCAGTGCCTTCGCCGCTGGGCTTGGTGGTGAAGAAGGGCTGGAATATTTTCTGCCGCACGGCTTCAGGGATGCCCGACCCGTTATCGTGCACCCGAATTTCGAGTTGGTCGCCGCGTTGGCGCGTGCTCACGGCCACCGTGGGCGCGTAACCGGCCTCACCGCGCAGCTGGCGCTGGCGCACGGCATAAAAGGCGTTGCCAAACAGGTTGAGCAGCACCCGGCCCAGGTCGGGACCAATGGCCGGCACCAGCGGCAGGTCGGGCGCAAAATCGGTATTGAGGGTGGCGTTAAAGGTCTTGTCCTTGGCGCGCAGGCCCTGGTAGGCCAAGCGCAGGTACTCGTCGGCCAGGTGGTTGAGGTTGGTGGGCTGGCGCTCGCCGGTGCTGGCGCGGCTGTGTTCGAGCATGCCTTTCACAATGCTGGCCGCGCGCTGCCCGTGGTGATGAATCTTCTGCAGGTTCTGGGCAATGTCGGCCAGCAGCTCGGCTTCGAGGTCGGGGTCGCGAACGGAGCGGGCCTGCTCCTCGCTCAGCTCGGCCAGCATTTCCACGCTCACATCGGCAAAATTATTCACGAAGTTGAGCGGGTTCTGGATTTCGTGGGCGATGCCGGCCGTCAGCTCGCCCAAGCTGGCCATTTTCTCGGACTGCACCAGTTGCGCCTGCGTCGTGCGCAACTCGGTGAGGGCGGCGCGCAGCTCCTCGGCCTGAAAGGTGAGGGCGGCGGTGCGCTCCAGCACCAGCCGTTCCAGCTCCGCGTTTTGCGCTTCGATGAGGCGTTTGGCTTTTTCCTCCTCCTCACGCTGCAGTCGTTCCTTTTCCAGCCCTTGTTTCTGGTTGCGGGCAATGATAATGAAGGTAATCAGCCAGATAATGGCGAAGCCCTGGGTGGTATCCAGCACGGGGTCGAGGCTCCGGAGCAGGCGGCCTTCGTCGCCCACCATCACGAATTCGAGGATTTTGGTGGCCAGAAACGGGGCCAGCGCCAGCAGCAGCGTGCGGGCCGGGCGGTAGTCGCGCACGGCCACTAGCACGGCGGCCACTGTCAGCAGCACAAACAGCCAGTAGCCATCCACCAGCACCTGTACCCGAAGCTTGAAAGCCCACGCGGCCAGGGCCAGGGCAAAGTTGGGCACCCAGATGTACTTCAGGATATTGTTCCAGGCCAGCCGGGCAGGCAAGTCTAGAAAACGACGTAAACCTCTGACCATCAACATGGCAATCGGAGCCAAAATCAGGAGTTCACCGTAACCAGCAGAAGATTTCATTGCAGCAAAAACGCAGTGGCAGGGGCGGCAGGCAATAAGAGCCCAGCTCACACCCTAAATTTCAGCACCGCCAAGGTACACTTGGGGACGGTAATAAAGTCGCCGGCCAGCGTGGCCGCTACTGGGGCAAGGTGATGCAAAACTCCGTGCCCTGGCCCTCGCGGCTTTCCACCGTGAGCGTACCGCCGTGGCCCTTGGTCACGATGTCGTAGCTCAGCGAGAGGCCTAGGCCCGTGCCTTCGCCGGCCAGCTTGGTGGTGAAAAAGGGCTGAAAAACCTGAGCCCGCACCGCCTCGCTCATGCCCGTACCATTGTCCCGCACCCGAATTTCCACGCTGTGGTCCACAAGGCGCCGGGTGCTTAGCGTGACGGTGGGCTGGTAGGCTGGGCCTACCGCGGCGGCCTGCCGCTGGCGCTCCCGCACAGCATGCAGGGCATTGGTGCCAATATTGAGCAGCACGCGTCCCAGGTCCGGGCCCACCACGGCCACGGCGCCCAACGCGGGGTCCAGCTCCAGCTCCAGCTGTGCGCTGAATGCCTTGTCGTGGGCACACAGGCCCTCGTAGGCCAGGGCTAGCGACTCGCCGGCCAGGGCATTGAGGTCGGTGGGCGCGCACTGGCCCACGCCGGCCCGCGAATGCTCCAACATGCCTTTGATGATGGCCGAAGCACGCTGGCCATGCTGGCTAATCTGCTGAAGGTTTTGCTTGAGGCCAACCAGGATTTCGCCTTCCAGGCCCGCATTCTGGCGCGTGTCGGCACCGTTGCTGTGAATATCGTCGACGAGGTCGGTGCTGACTTCGGCGAAGTTTTTCATGAAGTTGAGCGGGTTTTGCAGCTCGTGGGCAATACCGGCGGTGAGCTCGCCCAGAAAAGCCATTTTTTCGGACTGCACCAGTTGGGCCTGCGTCGTGCGCAGCTGGGCCAGCACCCGCCGTTTGGCGCGCAGCTGTCGGTAGATAAACACCCCCAACCCCGAAACCAGCACCACGGCCAGCAGGGCTCCCATCAGCAGCCAATTGCCCAGCCGCAGGCGCTCCGCTTGCACGGCCTGCTCCTGGTGCAGGTTGTTTATCTGCGTGGTTTGGGCCTGTTCCACCCGCTCATTCTCGTATTGCGCCACATGAAACGAGTTCTGGGCGGCGTTGGAGGCCGTGGTTAAGGCAATGTATTCGCGGGAGTAGCGCTGCGCCTCCGCGGGCTGCCCCCGCTCGTCGTAGAAAGCAGCTAGCTGCTGCAGGTACTTGGGGCGCAGGCGGTCGAGCTTGGCCGCAGTGGCCTTCTGGTAAGCCTGTAGCCAGTGCGTTTCGGCGCGGGCATCGTCTTGCCGGGCAGTATAATACTGGGCCCAGGTTGCGTCAAGCTCCAGCTCGCCCGGCTTGTCCGACATGGGCAAGCGTAGCGAGTCGGCCAGGTGCTGGGCGCGGGCGAGCAGTTGGCCAGCGGGTGCTATCTGCTTCATTTGCAGCAGCACCGCCGCCTTTTGCACGAGGGCATGGGTCCGAATCATGAGCTGGTCGGAGGGGTCGGGGCTGCGGGCGGCCAGGGCCGAGTCGGACGCTTGCAGGGCGGCCTGCGGCTGCTGCTGCTTCAAATAAAGCTTCGAGAGCGCCATGTAGGTAAACACCCGGTTATGGCCTTTTACCTGCCGGAATTCGGGCTGGGCCAGGGCGAGGCTCAGGTACTGCACGGCCTTGTTGGCATTGCCCCAGTCGGCGTAGATGGCCCCGGTCACCAGCAGCTCATTTAGGTACAGCTTGCGGCTGAAGAGCTTCATCATATCGGCCGCGCGCAGGCTACTGTTGATGGCGCGGTGGTAGTCGCCGGTGCGCCGGTAGTAGGCCCCCTGCGACAAATAGCAGGCCGCCACGTTCTCCTCATCGCCCCGCAGCCGGTAGAAGGCCCGCTTGCTGTCGTAGTACTGCTTGCGTTCTTCCAGCGCGTTGAGGCGGTTGAAGAGCGTGACCAGGTCAATCAGCAGCCACGGCACAGGACGCCCGGCGCGGTCAAACTCGGCCACGGCCACCTGCATGCTGTCTAGCGCGGCGGCCGCGCTGGCGGGCAGCGGCCAGAGCACAAGGCCTGCCCGCAGGCGGCGGTAGGGTGCGGCATCGAGCACCCTCACGCGCCGGTTCAATGCCAGAAGCTGGTCGAGCAGCGGCAGGGCCTGAGCGCTGGTGGGACGCAGGTCGAGCAGATGCACTATGGTTCGGAGGCGAGTTGTGTCTGTCTGCGACCTGGAAAGCGTGGCCGATAGGGAGTCGTAATCGGCGTCCCAGTAGCGATGCTGCGCTCGCAGAGACCCGCTCATGGCCCATACTGCCAGAATCGTAAGCACCCATTTCAGGGGCAAAAACGCGGCGTTGGGCCGGGCGCGAGGCCGGACTCCTGGCCGGCAACACCCCGCGCCGCGCTGCGCTTGTCCAAGCGTGGCGCACGGGTCCGGGCTTGCGCAATCATCGCCGGCAAATGGCAGAAAAGAATACTTGAAGAACACGCCAGTATGAATTAGCCCCCGAAATATGGTAGTGCTGGGCCGCAGGCCGGGCGTTCCAACTCGTAAAGATGAATGAATCTGTGCATCGGATTACGCGAAGCAATCAATTTGTCTATACCTGAATAGATGCCTCAAGCAAAACGCACCTACTCGTGCGTGTTGATTTTCAGGTAAGACACGCAGTTTTTGGTGAAAATTGTTGAGGAGCATATTAGCTACTGGCCTACTTATTTTTTTTCACCTTCCCCATCGACGGTTGTTCCTTTTCATCCCGTACGGTTGCTGTCGCGGGTCATGAGCCGCATTTTGTAGAGGCTCAGGCTTAAGGCTGGATTTGAGCCTGCTCGGAGGCGCTTTGGCGGGCGGGCGGACCACAGTTTGGGGCGCGCCCATCGTGCTTTGTATTTTCAACTTTACGTAGTTGCTTTACGCCTGTGCGGGACTGTCCCCGTTCCGCGCCCCTGCCCCATGCACGCCCAAGCCGCCGAAGCATATATCGTAGAAGAGCTGCGCCGGGGCCTCTCCCCTACCCTTTACTACCACGGCCTGCACCACACCCTCGACGTAGCCGCGGTAGCCCTGGAGTTGGCGGTGGCCGAAGGCGTGACCGACCCTGAATCGCTCGACCTGCTCCGAACGGCCGCCCTGTACCACGATGCCGGCTTTCTACGAACCTACCAGGGGCACGAAGCCGCAGGCGGCGAGCTGGTGCGGGCCACACTGCCGGACTTTGGCTACACGCCAACCCAAATCGAACAGATTTGCAGCATGATAATGGCCACACGCTATCCGCAGGAGCCTCACAATCAATTGGATGACATCCTCTGCGATGCCGACCTCGACTACCTTGGCCGGAACGATTTCGAACCTATTTCGACCAGTCTTTTTCAGGAGCTCACTGCCCGCCAACTCATTGCCGGGGAGTACGAGTGGTTTCAATTGCAAGCCAGCTTCCTGGCCCACCACCGCTACTGGACGCCCACCACCATTGCCCGGCGCGCCGCCGCCAAGCAAGCGCGCCTCGACCATATTCTGGCGCTGCTGGCCGCCTGGCGCTAATCCTGAGTTGTCAGTTACTGATTGTCGGTTGCAAGTCATTTGATTGGTAACCCCTGACAACCAGCAACTGACAACTAATAATCGGCCAGACCATTATGGAGCGAATACACGGTGGCGTGGCCGTGCGCCAGCAGCAGCCGCGCCGCTTGCTGGCTGCGCCGGCCGCTGGCGCAATGCACCACCACCGGGATATCGGGGCGTAGTTCAGCGAGCTTGTCCGGGAGTTGGGCCAGGGGAATGAGTTGGCCGCCAATGTGGCGCTGGGCGTATTCATGCGGCTCGCGCACGTCCAGCAGTTGCAGGGGCCGGCCGCTTGCCTGCCAGGCTTTCAGCTCTTCGGCACTGATTTCAGGGGCCGGCGCCGTGGCGCCGTTATCCGCGGTTTCGCCACAGAACGCGGCGTAGTCGGCAGCCAGGGCCGTAAGCTGCTGGTTGACGGCCACGGCCCGGAAACGGATGGGCTGGAACCGCATGCCGAGCACGTCCACTAGCAGCAGGCGCCCGCTGAGCACCTCCCCCAGCCTAAGGATAATTTTGAGCACTTCGGCGGCCTGCAGCGTGCCCACCAGGCCGGGCAGCACGCCCAACACCCCGATTTCGGCGCAGCTGGGCGACTCGCCGGGCGCGGGCGGCAACGGGTGCAGGCAGCGGTAGGTGGGGCCATTCTGGTAGTTGAACACCGAAACCTGGCCTTCAAACTTGAAAATGGCGCCGAATACCAGCGGCTTGCCCAGCACCACGCAGGCATCGTTGACCAGGTAGCGGGTGGCGAAATTATCGGAGCAATCCACCACCAGGTCGTAGGCGGCCAACAGCTCCAGCGCATTGGCCGCTGAGAGGTGCACCTGATGAATGTGAAGCGCGATAAACGGATTTTGCGCGTGGAGCTTTTCGGCGGCAACCACGGCTTTGGGACGGCCCACGTCGGCCGTGGCATACAGCACCTGGCGTTGCAGGTTGCTGTCGTCCACGGTGTCAAAATCCAGTAGCCCCAGCATGCCCACGCCTGCGGCGGCCAGGTATTGCAGCACCGGGCAGCCCAGCCCGCCGCAGCCCACCACCAGCACGCGGGCCGCCTTCAGTTTCTGCTGGCCCGGCACGCCGATTTCGGGCAGGAGCAAGTGGCGGCTGTAGCGGTTAGTTTCGGCAGCGGAAAGGGTTGGCTCGGCGGAATTCATGTACGGGAGGCGAAAGGGAGAAGATGTGAAACAGCCCGGCCGCGCTTTCGGCACGACACGCCGCAATTTCAGCACGAATAGTCTCAGGCTTCGCGCGCGGTGGTTGAACAAAGCTTTTCCCGCCGAGGGCCGCAATGTTTGTACCTCTGCGAACCTCCACGTTTCAACCTCTGCGACCTCTGCGGGAAAGACAGTTAGAAAAATCAATTTCAGCATCTGGGCTTATTTATCCCCGCCCATGATGCGCCAGATAGTAAAATCCAATATCTTCGCTTGATATAGGATTTAATCCGATTCTATTCCCGCTATTATGCCGAAATCTATCCTATTATCCCTGCTGCTGGCCCTACCTTTTGCGGGCTACGCCCAGGTTGATACCGTGCGGGCCAGCACCCTACCCGGCCCCCAGCTAGCGGAAAAAGCGTACAACAGCGGCCTGGCCAGCTTCAATGCCCAGAGCTACCCGGCCGCCCTGCGCAGCTTCGACCAAGCCATTGCGGCCAAGGCCGATTTTGCGGCGGCCTACGCCAACCGGGCCGCGACGCGCTACGAGCTCAAAGACTACCCACAGGCCCTGACCGACTACGACCAGGCCCTGAAGCTGGAACCGGGCAACTACGCCGGCTATTTTGGCCGGGGCCGCGTGCGGGAGGCCCAAAACCAGCCAGCCGAGGCCGCCCAGGATTATTCTGAAGCCGTTAGAATCAAGCCCGACTACGCCCCAGCCTGGTACAACCGCGGCGTGCTGCGCTTTGAGAAAGGAGACTACCAAGCCGCCCGTGACGACTTTGACGGTGCCCTCAAAGCCGACCCCCAAATGGCCTACGCCTACCACGACCGCGGCAGCGCCAACCAGAAACTGAGTAACTACGCCGCCGCCGCCCAGGACTACTCCCAGGCCCTGACCTTGCAACCCGACCTGCTGGCGGCGCTGCTCAACCGCGCTACCGTGGAGCGCCGTGCCGGCCAGCTGCCCCAGGCCCTGCGCGACTACGACACCTACCTGGCCAAAAAAACCGACAGCGCCCTGGCTTTCAGCAACCGCGGTAGTGCCCGCTTCGAAAACAAGGATTACGCCGGGGCCATTGCCGATTTCAGCCAGGCCATCAAGCTCGATGCAGCCTATGCCTACGCCTGGAACAACCGTGCCGCCGCCCAGCTCAAGCTGGAAAAATACGCCGCCGCCGACGACGACGCCAGCCAGGCCATCAAGCTGAAGCCCGACTACGCCGAGGCTTACCTGAACCGCGGCCACGCCCGCGAAATGCTGCGCCAGGCCGACGAAGCCTGCCAGGACTGGCGCAAAGCCGCCGAGCTGGGCATTGCAGCGGGCGACAACTACGCCGCCGCCGCCGGCTGCGCGGGCGAGGCCCAGTAGGAACGCGCCTCGGCGCGTTCGGCGTCAGGCTCGCGGCTTCATTACCCGTGCAACGATTGAACGCGCCAAGACGCGTACCCAACACCGATTGACCGCGCCAAGGCGCGTCCCTACCTTTTTTCCTTTACTGCGATGCCTGCTTTTTTCCGCTTGCTGCTGCTGCTGCTGCTTGCCACCACGTTTCGGGCAGCGGCCCAGAGTGTGGCCTTTACCAAAGACCGGTTTCCTGACAACAAGGACGGTTTGCGCGAGGCGCTGCGCGAGCTGAAAGAAGGCGATACCGAATACGGCGCCGACCCGGCCCGCTACGCCCAAGCCCTGCCCCACTACCTGGCGGCCCAGCAGTTCAACCCCAACAACGCAAGCCTGAACGTAAAAATCGGGGATTGCTACCTGCACTCAACCACCCGCACCGCCGCCCTGCCCTACCTCCAAAAAGCCGCCAAACTCGATGTGACCGCCGATGCGCGCACGCACTACCTGCTGGCCCGCGCCCTGCACCTGAGCGCCAAGTGGGCCGAGGCCATTGCCGAATACCAGCAGGCCCCACCCATCGGCGGCAACACCCGCAACGGCAGCACCGAAACCCTGACGGCCAATGACCTGCAGCGCTACATTCAGCAGTGCCGCAACGGCCAGCAGCTCATGGCCAAGCCCGTACGCGTGTTCATCGACAATGCCGGGCCGGAACTGAACTCGGCAGATTCGGACTACGGCCCCGTGGTTTCGGCCGATGAATCGACCATTGTGATAACCTCGCGGCGGGCCGGCTCGACGGGCAGCAAGAAGGACCCCGAAGGCAATGGCTACTTCGAAGACATCTACCAGGCCACCTGGACGGGTAAAACCTGGAGCCGCGCCGCCAACCTGGGCGCCCCCGTGAACACCGACGACCACAACGCCACCGTAGGCCTGGCGCCCGACGGCCAACGCATGCTGGTGTATTCGGGCGGCAACGGCGGCGACATTCTGGAGGCCAACCTGAGCGGCAGCGCCTGGGGCAAGCCCAAGCAACTGGGCTCGCGCATCAACACGCGCAGCCACGAAACGTCGGCCAGCTACTCGCCCGATGGCCGGTATTTGTACTTCGTGAGCAACCGGGAAGAAGGCAGCCTGGGCGGGTCCGACATCTATAAGGTAGAGCTGGAAGGCCGGGCGCCGGCCGTGAATCTGGGCTCCGCCATCAACACACCCTACGGCGAGGAAGGCGTTTTTATGCAGCCCGACGGCAAAACCATGTTCTTCTCCTCGGAAGGCCACAACACGATGGGCGGCTACGACATCTTCAAGTCGGTGTTTGAAAACGGCAAGTGGAGCAAGCCCGAAAACCTGGGCTGGCCCATCAATACGCCCGACGACGACGTGTTTTTCGTGACTTCGGCTTCGGGGCGGCACGGCTACTATTCCAGCGACCGGCCCGGTGGCCTGGGCGCCAAGGACATCTACCGCATCACCTTCCTCGGCCCCGAAAAGCAACCTCTGCTCAGCGAAGAAGACCAGTTGCTGGCCTCGCGGCTGGCTCCCATCAAGCAAACCGTGCTGGCCCCGGCCGTGGAAGTGGCCACGGCCCAGGTCACCATTCTGAAAGGCACCGTGAGCGATGACGCTACCAAGCAACCCGTGGAAGCTGCCATCGACCTCATCGACAACACCAGCGGCCTCACCATTGCCACGTTTCGCAGTAATTCCATCTCGGGTCGGTACCTCGTGAGCTTGCCTTCGGGCACCAACTACGGCATCGTGGTGCGGCAGGAAGGCTATCTGTTTCATTCCGAAAACTTCGACCTGCCCGCCGGCGCCGCCTACGCCGAGGTGGTGAAAGACATTGCCCTCAAACGCCTGGAAATGGGCGTCACCATTGTACTGAAGAATATTTTCTTCGATACGGGCAAAGCCTCACTACGCCCCGAAAGCACGGCCGAGCTGGAGCGCCTGCAAAAACTCCTCGTCGAAACCCCGGCCCTGAAGCTGGAAATGGCCGGCCACACCGACGACGTGGGCGAAGCCGCCAAAAACCAGGACCTCAGCCAACGCCGCGCCCAGGCTGTGGTCACCTACCTCACGCAGCACGGCATCGCGGCGGGCCGCCTCACCGCCGCCGGCTACGGCGAAACCCGCCCCGTGGCCCCCAACACCACCAAAGCCAACCGCCAGCTCAACCGCCGCACCGAGTTTAAGGTGACCGGCAAATAGATTATCAGGTGTCAGTTGCTTGTTGTCAGCTAGCTAACAACAAGCAACTGACACCTAAATCACTTGGTCGCTGGCAACGGGCCGGCCGGCGCGCAACAAGTCCAGTACCAACGCCCATAGATGCTCGTAGGGAATGATTTCGACCTCGGCAAAAGCTTCGCCGGGCGGGGGCGTTTCCAAGAGCTGCTTCAGTAGCAGTGCCCCGCGCGCGGCGGCGGCGCCCGGCATAAAGTTCTTGTCCACGAGCAGCTGCAACAGGCGCAAAAACAGCCGGCTGCGCAGTGTAGTGGGCTCGGTCAGATGCCGTTGCCGGTACTTGCGCAGGCGTTCCAGCCGCAAGAGCGACTCTTCCAGGTTGCGCTCACGCAGGAAATACAGTAGCTGAAGCACCAGAATGGATACGTTGTGCCCGCGCTTGTCGCGGCTGTACTCCGGCATCTGTAGTGCCCAGCGGGCTGTTTGGCGCTGCTGGTTGCTACTGAGCCGTTGCGGGGGCAGCACAAATTCGATGTAGCCCCGGTACAAATCCCAGCGTTGCTGCGCCGCTTCCGGCTGGTTTATAAACCCTGGGGTTTGGGCAGTCAGGTTCAGTATTTCGTGAGCCCGCTCGTACTGCTCGGCATGCAGCGCCAGCAATACGTGGTGTTCCTGAAAATAAAACCAGTTGTTGGACGAGGGATGAAAATCGCGCAGACACTGCCCGGCCAGGCGCAAGCCCCGCACCGGCTGCCGGCTCCGCAGGTAGGCGTAAATACTCACAAAGTGGTTGAAGCGCAGGTCAAAACGCCGGGCGTTCAGCTTGCCTTCACGCAGCCGCTGCGAAGCCGCTGCCGTCACCCGAATCATTTCGACGTAGTTTCCCTGCAGCTCTTCGTAGGCCAGCCGCGCCCGGTACACCGTGTTGTAGGTGACGAAGGTGCGGGCCCGGCGGTGCAGCGCCTCCAATTGCTCGATGCGGCTGGGCAGCACCAGCAACACGGCGCGGCGCGCTGCCACCGTACCGTTCAGTGCCAGTTTCGTGTCGGCATACAGCTGCTCGGCCTCGTCTTCCAGGGCCAGCACTTGCTGGGCCTTCAGCAGCACCTTCACCATCTTCGCGTAGGCAATGGCCTGCCGCTGCTCCAGGTGCAGGATGCGCAGCATGCGGGCACATTGCACTACGTACTGCGTAAATTCTCCGGTTTCGGCCAGGCGC
>JAYSZD010000423.1:0-4115 GCA_043738185.1 Hymenobacter sp.
AAAAGCCGCTATACCTTCAAAAACAACAAGATTACGCTCAACGACTTTCCGTTCAGCTTCGCCGGAGCCATTGGGCTGCCCAACGCCACGGACATTACCTACGACCTGACCTTTAAGGCACTGGAAACGGATTTCAAAACCCTGCTGAGCCTGGTGCCGGGCGTGTATACGGAGAGCTTCAAAAACATTGAAACCAGCGGAAAAGTAGCGTTTGATGGCTATTACAAGGGCACGCAAAACGCAGTGAAAATGCCCGGCTACGGCGTGAACCTGGCCGTGACCAACGGCCAGTTCCACTACCCCGACCTGCCCCAGGCGGCCAAAAACATCAACCTGAAAATGCAGGTCGACAACCCGTCCGGCTACACCAACAACGTGAAGGTGAACATTCCCCAGTTTCACCTCGACCTGGGCCCCAACCCCGTGGACGGCAACATTACCATCGATGGCCTGGAGCCCATGCGCGTGGACGGCCGCGTGAAAGCCAACGTGAACCTGGCCGAAGCCCTGAAAGTGTACCCGGTGAAGGACCTGGCGATGCGTGGGCAGCTGTTCGTGGACGGCACCGCGAAAGGAATTTATTCCAAAACCCAGATGCCGGTGGTCAACGCCGCCATTAAGCTGACCAACGGCTTCGTGAAGTCGGCTCAGTTTCCGGCCCCTATCGAAAACATCAACCTCAGCGGTACGGTGTTGAACACCACGGGCCAGGTCAACGACACCCAAATCAACCTGCCGCAGTTCCGGATGGTACTGGAAGGCGAGCCGCTGGAAGGCCGCCTCTCGGCCCGCAACATCGACAAGCCGGTGTTCGACGCCAACGTGAACGGCACGGTGGACCTCACCAAAATCACGAAGATTTTTCCGCTTGAGGGTATGACCGTGACCGGCCGCGTGACCGGCAACATCGCCGCCAAAGGCAACATGGCCGATGTGGAGGCTGGCCGCTACCAGAACGTGGTGGCCAGCGGCACCGTGAAAGCCAGCAACGTGACCTACAAGAGCCCGGACCTGCCGCAGGGCGTAAAAATCAGCAGCGGCACGGCTACTTTCAACAACAATCAGATTAACCTGCAAAGCCTGAACGGCACGGCGGGCAGCTCCGATTTCGCGGCCTCGGGCACGATGAGCAACTACATGGGCTACCTTTTCACGCCGGGCCAAGCGCTGAAGGGTACGCTGAACGTGAACTCACGCAATTTCAACCTGAACGAGTGGATGGTGGACGAGGTGTCGGCCAAGCCTACGACCACCGGCGGCAAGGCCCCGGCCAAGGCTGAAGGCGTGCTTCAGATTCCGAAATACTTTGATTTGGTGCTGAACAGCAAGGTTGATAACGTGACCTACGATAACCTCAAGCTCCGCAACGTGGCGGGCACCGTGACGGTGCGCGACGAGATGGCCAAACTCAACAACATGACGTTCAATATGCTGGGCGGCAGCTTCGGCACCACGGGCAGCTACAGCAGCAAAAACCTGGCGCACCCCAAGTTCGACTTCGGCCTGAACATCAAGAACCTCGACATTCACAATGCCTTCGCGGCGTTTACGACGGTGAAGAAACTCATTCCGCTGGCCGGGCAGGTGGAAGGCGTGTTCGGCACCAGTTTTAACGTGAGCGGCGAAATGGGCGCCGACATGCTGCCCAACCTCGCCACGCTTACGGGCAAGGGCGTGTTCGATGTGGTGAAGGCCGCTATCAACCAGTCGGAGGTGATGAGCAAAATTGCCAGCCTCACCACACTGCCCGAGCTGAAAACGCTGCTGGTGGTGAACAAGGAAATTCAGGCCAACATCGTGAACGGCAACCTGGTGGTGCAGCCCTTCGACCTGACCGTGGGCGACGTGAAGATGACCTTTGGCGGCTCCAACAGCCTGGCCGGGGCGCTGTCCTACGTCACGGCCCTGAACGTGCCCACCGGCAAGTTGGGCAACGCGCTCAACAGCAAGCTCACGCAGCTCACCGGCGTGCAGAACATTCAGGGCACCGACCGCGTGACGCTGGGCCTGAACATTGGCGGCACCGTGACCAGCCCCGTGGTGAAACTGACCAGCGGCAGCGTGAAGGACCAGGGCAAAGCCATTGTCGCGAACGTGGTGAAAACCAAGCTGACGGATGCACTCCTGGGCTTGGCCCAGAAGAAGCAGGCCCAAAAGGACAGCACCACGCGCACCGAAGCTGCCGCCGACCAAACCGCGGAGGAAAAACTCCGCATTGCCACCGAAAAGGCTCGTCTGGAAGCCCAGGCCCGCCTGAAAAATCAGGTCGGAAAAGGCCTGAACAGCCTCTTCGGCAAGCCCAAATCCCAACCTAAACCCGCAGCACCTACGCCCGCGGATTCCACGAAATAAGACAACTGAATCTTGAGGCGAATAAGCGTGGCAGTATTATTGCCACGGCCCGCAACCAACGGCCCAGCCGGTCCGTTTCACGCCAACCCCATCAATTTCATCGATTTACTATATGAACCTTACTCGTCTATTTCCCCTGGCTTGCGTTGGGCTGCTTACCCTGGCTGGCTGCGCTAAAGATTCCGACTCGAACAGTGCGGACAGCGCCAAGCTCGAAGTGCGCCTCACGGACGCCCCCGGCGACTTCCGCAGCGTGGTGCTCGACGTGCGTCAGATTGAGGTGCACCTGAAGAAGGAAAAAGATGCGGAAAAGCGCCAGCGACTGGCCTTCACGCCGCAGGCCATCAACGTGCTGGAGTACGTGAACGGCAAGTCGGCGCTGTTGGTGAGCGAGGACTTCGCTCCCGGCGACCTGGATGAAATTCGCCTGTTGCTGGGCCCCGACAGCTACGTCATCGGCCGCGACGGCGAGCGCTACGACCTCAAAACCCCCAGCGGCCAGTCGTCGGGCATCAAGCTCAAGCTCGATAAAGCCTCCCTGCGCCAGCGCGAAACCTTCCAATTGCTGCTTGATTTCGACGTGGCCAAGTCCATCGTGGAGCGCGGTAACTGGAAGCCCGGCAACGATAAAAAAGAGCGGTACCTGCTCAAGCCCGTCATTCGGGTAGTAGCCCAGGATTTGCGCGTCGGCATTCGCGGCACTGTAAGCCCCGCCGCGGCCTTGCCTCAGATTCTGGCTATCCGCTCCACCGTTCTCGGCCCCGATACCGTGAGCACCTCAGCCGATGCATCAGGCGCTTACCAGCTCAACGGCCTAGCCGCCGGCACCTACCGCGTGGAGTTTTTCCCCAGCACCACGGCTCCCACCAACCAGCAGGCGTACCGCAACAACGTGCGCACCGGCGTAGTAGTGACCAACGACAACGTGACCGACCTGGGCACAGTTTCGCAGAACTAGCCCGTCAGGTTGAAACGCTAAAAAAGGCCCAGCCTCACAGGAGGTTGGGCCTTTTTTGTTGCCCGATGCCGCAACGCTACAGCTGCTGGAGCAGCGCCAGCAACTCGCGCTGGGTGCTCAGGGTACGGTCTTTGGAGTACCAGCCGTGGAGCTGGGTGGCGAATTCCTCGTACGACACGCCTTCCTGCTTAAGACGCTTGAACAGGTCTACGGCCGCTTCGGGACGGGGGCCCCAGGTGGCGGCTTCGGTGAGGGTGTCGGCCCGAAGCACTACGAGCTTTGGGATAGACCGGCCGCCGTTGGTCAGGTAGCGGTCTATGAGGTCGAGGTTGTCGTCGCGCAGCACATAGTGCGTCGTGATGGTGCCGTTGCTGGCCTGCGCTGCCGCTTCGAGCACGGGTACCACCTGAGCCGCGTCGCCGCACCAGCCTTCGGTGATAATGAGCCACACGTAGCGTTGGGTGTTTTGGGCCAGGGCCCCTTTGAGCTCGGGCAGAAGCTGTATGGTCTTGTCCAGCCGTTGCATGCGCTGGATGTTGAGGCGGGCGTACGCAGTAATCTGCGCGTCCTGGTTGGGGCCGGTGGTGCGGTTCTCGGCCATCAGCTGGTCGATGAGCTGGCGGTAGCTGGCGTAAGTATGGGCGTTATCGAGGCGCTCGGCAGTAAGCACCGGCGCAGCCGCAATTAATTCTGACATAACGGATAAACTCCCATGAGAAGAAGGAATTACAAACCATTCTCAGGCCAAAGAGTTTTTTATGAACTCCGGGGGGCGGCGACGTGCCTACAGGCTGGGCACGGCCTG
>JAYSZD010000424.1:0-11030 GCA_043738185.1 Hymenobacter sp.
ACCGGCGGCGAGGCCATCATGAACCACCGGTTTGTGGACTACGAGGAGCACAAGGGCCCGATTCCCGGCCGTATTGCTGGTTCGCTGATTTCGCTGGAAACCGGTGCCGGCACCGCTTACACCATCGACAAGCTGCAGGACCGTGGTTCGTTTTTCGTGGACCCAGGCGAGGAAGTGTATGGCGGCCAGGTTATTGGCGAGCACACCCGCCCCAATGACCTGACGGTAAACATCCAGAAGGGCAAGAAACTGACCAACATGCGTGCTTCGGGCACCGACGACAACGCTAAAATCACCCCCAAGCGCCAGTTTTCGCTTGAAGAAGCCATGGAATACATCCAGAAGGATGAGTACCTGGAGGTGACGCCGAAGTCGATTCGGATGCGCAAGATTCTGCTCGACGAAAACGAGCGGCTGCGCTACGCCAAGCAGGCTGACTAATTATTCTTTGCTGAATAATTTTGGAGAGGGCGCGGCTTTGGTCGCGCCCTTTTTCATTTCCCGAATGTTACCTTTTACATTATGAATCAAGAAAATCTGAGCCGCTTCGTGCAGCTTTTCACCCTGAATGATACTGACGCTACCCAGCGCGTAAGCGAGCGGCTGGCATTAGCCTTGAATGACCCCGCCACCTATCAGGAGCAAGACCTTTATGCTGATGAGTTGGCGGAACGAGATATAGTAACAGAACTGCCCGCACAAGAACTGCGCGACATTGCTCTTATTGACGCGCTGTCGAGCGAGGGATTAGCGTGGGAAAGTAGCATGCGGGAGCCAACCGAGATGCTGCTAGAAGGCCTCAACGAAATACTGGCACTTCAAAAGCGCACAGAAGTCAGGAAATCCGCGTCGGCTGGCCGCCGCAACACGGGTCCGGAAGTCCTCGATTATTTGCAAGATGAGTTGGAGCCTCTGGGGTTGGCCCTGGTGCTGTTCACGCTTGACGCCGATGCATATCCGTTGAGCATCGTGGCCGATGCACAGGCCGGGGAAACCCGCGAACTGGCCAAGGAACTGGGCTTCGAGCTGGTGGTGTATTAACGCCTGTCTGATTAGCAGAAGGGCCATAATGGTGCAGGGCACCCGTTGCGCTCGATGAACGGCACGACGGCGCTCCTTGGTCCGGTCCTGCTTGCCGCCACTCGCCTGTATTACCCAGCTAGTTTGTATGCGGTTTTTACTGTTTTTTGGTTTGGTTCTGGCGCTGTTGATTGCAGTGTACCTGGGCGCGCTGTATGGCTTTGTCTCTTACTCGACGGTTGAGGCTGAGCTGCTTGCTGCTACTGCCCAAATTCGGCCCACTACCTTGCCCCATACCCTGCCGGCGCTAGCGCACACAGCGGCGCGCTATGCCTACTTGCGTAGTACCATCGCCATCGTGCTGGGCGGCGCCATTCTGGGCCTGGCGGCGGTGGGAGTGCGGGGAGGACGCCAGGAAATTCGGCGGCTGGCGCAGGATATTGCCCGCGCTTTTTGGGCCGTGACTAAGCGCTGGCAGCGCTTGGCAAGGGCCGAGCAAGGGACGGCCGGCTTGCTGCTACTGCTCGTGGTGGGCATGCGGTACTGGTTTTTGCGCCACAACTCGTTCGACCCCGACGAAATGGTTAGCCTCGACCACTTCGCGCGACACGCCCCCCGAATAGCAGCCAGCTTTTACCAGCTACCCAACAACCATGTTCTGTATAACACACTAACTTCCAGCCTGCTCCGACTGGCCCCGGCGCATACCAACCCGGAGCTACTGGTCAGGCTTCCGACCTTTATCTTGGGCATTGTAGGCACGGGGCTACTTTATGCGGTGCTGGTATGCCTAGTGTCGTTCCGGGGGGCTACGCTGCTGTGGTGCAGCCTGCAGCTAGTCCCAATAAGCATTGAATACACGGTAGTGGCGCGCGGGTACGGCTTACAGGCAGCCTGCGTCTACGCGCTGTTCATGGCAGTGTTGGTGCTGTTGCGCGGGCCGCGCTACCACCGGCTGGCTTGGGCGGTGGCGCTGCTGTCCAGCCTGTTGGGGTTGTACCTGATTCCTACCTTCATTTATCCGTTTTTGAGCCTGGGAGCGGGGTTGGTTGGCGGAACATGGTTGCAAGGGCGCGGTCGGATTCGGGCAGCCCAAGCGCTGGTCGCCGGGGCGGCGGTAGCGCTTTTAACCGGCCTGCTGTACCTACCCATAGGTTTGCTTTCTGGATGGCACACCTTGCTGGCCAACCCCTACGTGGCGCAGATGAGCAACCAGGAATTCTGGACGCTGCTTGGGCCCTACTACCTGTGGGGATTAACTGGTTCGCTGTTTGGTTATCAGGCAGTTACCATTCCTCTGTTGCTTCTGCTAATGAGTGGCGGCTTGCTCCTCGTCCGGCGGTGGGCTCCCGCGCGTCACTGGGCGGTGGCGGCCCTGGCCTGGGTGGGCGTGCTGGCGCCGCTTCTGCTGCTGGTGGCGCAACGCATGTTCCCACCTCCCCGGACGCTGCATTACCTGGTATTCTTCGTGCTGCTGCTGGCTGTGCTGCTTTTTGAAGCGGTGGTGCGGCGCACCCGCTTGCCCCCGAGTGCGGCGTGGCTGGTGGCCGGCAGCTGCCTGGCAGGGTACGCCGGGTTCCGCATTCCCCGCCAAGTGCAAGCCCTGGAACTCAACCGCACCATGCGGGCGCACGCCGACAGGGCCCATTATTGGCTGCAGCGCCAGCATACTCATCGAATATTTACCGATACCCAGGACTACCACATCTACCTACAGCACATGGCCCTGGCCTGGGGCCACCCACCTTTGCCGCTGCAACTGGCGGGCGACGGCCCCATCAGCGGCACCTACGACTACCTTTTACTGAAGCGCGGCAGCCCCCTGCCCGGCTGGGCCAGCCAGCAGTCCTACAAAGTAGCGTATCAACACGCCGATGTAGTTATCTACCGACTAACTACCGCATGGCCCGGCCCAACCCAGCCCACACCCACCGGGGGCACATCGACTAAACTCAGGACTACTCACTGACTGCAAATCAGTTAGCCCCGTTGCCGCACGGCTTCAAACGTGAGCACGGCCCCGGCCACGCTCACGTTGAGCGAGTCGATGCGGCCCATCATGGGGATGATGATGGTGTCGTCGCAGGCGGCGAGGGTAACGGGCGTGAGGCCGTCGGCTTCGGTGCCGAGCACGAGGGCTGTGGGCTGGCGGAAATCACAAGCCAGGTAGGAATGCGCCGAGGGCGTGAGGGCAGCGGCGTAGCTGCGAATGCCTTTGACGCGCAGGAAGGCCGTGATTTCGGCCATCGGGGCGGCAACGACGGGCACCGAGAACACGCAGCCGATGCTGGAGCGGATGGTATTGGGATTGTAGAGGTCAGTGCGCGCGTCACCGATGAGCACGGCATCGACCGGCGCAGCGTCGGCGGTGCGGAGAATGGCGCCGAGGTTGCCAGGCTTCTCCACCGCTTCGAGCACGAGGAGCAGCGGGTTGGCGGGCAGGCGCAAGTCGGCGAGGGTGCGGGTTGGCGTTTTGAGCACGGCCAGCAGGCCATCGGAGCCCTCGCGGTAAGCCACTTTCTCGAAGACCGGGCGCGTGACTTCGAACCACTCGGGCGCATCTTTTTTGCCAGAAAACAAATTTTGTACCTCAGCGATACCGGTTTCGCCGGCCAGCTCGGGGCAGGAATAAATAGTGGCTACCGACACGCCGGCCTCCACGGCAATGGTGAGCTCACGCAGGCCTTCCACCAGCGTGAGGCCGAGGGCGCGGCGTTCGGCGGACTTCTGCTGCAACTTCAGCAGCTGCTTGATGCGCGGATTTTGGGGGCTACTGAGGCGGTCGGTGGGAACGAAAGGCATGGCCGCGAAGATACGGGCGCCGGGCCCGCGCCGCAGCCCGCGCACTACCTTCGCCCCCGATGAAATCAAAAATTGACTCTAAAATTCTTGGCGGGCTGGTATTGGCTGTGGGCATCCTGCTGCTCACGGCGGGGGCTTCGTTCTGGAGCATCCGTGGACTACGCTTGCAAACCAAACAGGTAGAGCACACCTACCAGGTAATGCAGGAAGTAGTGAACGTGACGGCGGCGCTCAAGGACGCGCAGGCGGGCGTGCGCGGCTACCTGCTCACCGGCGACACCGTGTACCTGCTGCCCTACAGCATGGCTTCCGGGCAGCTGCCGGCCAGCCTGAGCCGCCTGGCCAGCCTTACCGCCGACAACCCCATTCAGCAGCAACGCCTCGATTCGCTACGCTACCTGGTTGAGCAGGAGTTTCGCATTCTGCGGCCACTGACTCAGATAAATAGCTCCGTCAGCCGGTCGGCTATGCAAACCCTGCTCGACACCGACCGCCAAACCCTGCGCCAGGTCCGGATGCTTTACAACCGCATCCAAAAGAGGGAAATGGCTGTGCTGGCCCAGCGCAGTGCTTCCCAGGAAATATTTGAGAAGGCCACGCCCATTGTTGTACTGGTTTCGGCCTTGCTGGGGGTGCTGATTGTGGTATGGCTGGTGATAAAAATAGTGCAGGAGCTGGCCGATAATCGCCGCCTGCAGGACGAGCTGGCTACCATCAACGCTGAGGTCAGCCAACGCATTGCCCAAATCCGGCAGCTGGCCGAACAGGTAGTGCAGGGCGACTACACTGTGAAAATCAGTGATTCGGCGGCCGACAACCTCGGCGGCCTCGCCACTTCCCTCAACCGCATGACCCAAACTCTGGACGCCACCTTCAGCGCACTGGAAAAGCGCAACCAGGAGCTGGACCAGTTTGCCTACGTAGCCTCGCACGACCTCAAGGCGCCCCTGCGCGGCGTCACCACCATCGTGAAATGGATTGAGGAAGAGTTGGCGGCTGAGCTCTCACCCCAGCTGCGCACCTACATGAGCCAGATGAAAGGCCGCCTGAACCGCCTCGAAGACCTGATAAACGGCTTGCTGTCCTATGCACGGGTGGGCCGCACGGCCCAAACCGCCACCTCAGTCGACGTGGCCCAGTTGTTGGGCGAAGTAGCAGAACTAGTGGTTCCACCCGATTTTGCGCTGCGCGTGGGCCCCGACATGCCCACCTTGGTGACGGACCGCCTGGGCCTGCAGCAGGTGTTCACCAACCTGCTCAGCAACGCCGTGAAGTACCACCAGCGTGGCGGCGGTCAGCTGGAAATCACGGTCCGCGACGCCGGCCGCTTCTACGAGTTTCGGGTGCAAGACGATGGCCCCGGCATCGCCTCGGAGTATCACCAGAAGATTTTTCTGCTGTTCCAGACCCTGCGCGACCGCCACACCGCCGAGAGCACTGGCATCGGCCTGAGCATTGTGCAAAAAATAGTTGACGAGCACCAGGGCCGAATCCGGGTAGAATCCAGCCCCGGCCAGGGAGCCGGCTTTATCTTTACCTGGCCGAAATAAGCCCCGCTTTCTTTAGTGGTTAGCAGTTAATGATTAACGTTTATTCGTCAGTCACTAACCACTAATCATTAACCACTAACTATTACCTAATATGCGTTCTGTATTACTAGTCGAAGACGATATTTTTGATACGATGACGGCAGAGAAATCCTTCGTCAAATTCAACGTAGCCCACCAGCTCCATACCGCTTTCAACGGCGAAGAAGCGCTGGACCTGCTGCTGGGTCGCAATGGCGTGGAACCCCTGCGGCCGCTGCCGGAAGTCATTTTGCTAGACCTGAACATGCCCCGCATGAACGGCATCGAATTCCTGACCGAGCTGCGCGCCAATATTGATTTGCACCACATTCCGGTCTTCATCACCACCACCTCCAGCATGGACGTGGACCGGCTGGAGGCCGAAAAGCTGGGCGTAAGCGGCTACATTCTCAAGCCCCTCGATTTTGAGACCAGTCCCGACCTGGCCGACAGCCTGAGCCTGCTGGAAAAGCTGCTGAACTAGCGCCCTGCCCAGCGGCCAAACCGTGCAAAATCGTGCAAAATGACCAGGGAATTTACCCCTCCTGTCTTGTGTTCGCGCTTCGGTGTCGGTACTTCGCACGCTTTTTGACGCGGAAGTCAGCTATTTGCCGCACCTTGGCGCTTTGTTCATTTCCGTAGTCCTTCCTATGAGAACTTTCGTGCTTTTACCGGCGCTGGCGGCCGCGCTGCTGAGCGGAGTTGGGGCGCGGGCCCAGGACGAGCCTCCCCGCCAGCTTGGCGCGCCCCCGTCCTTGCCTCCGCCCGCTCCGCGCCGGGCCACCCCCGCCCCACGCCAGCTGGATGCCGTGCCCGTAGCCCCGCCCGATACTAGCCGGCGTGCCACTGTTGCCCAGCCGCTGCCCGGCCCGATGGCCGCGCCCGCGCCCGTGTATGCCCCCACGCCAGCCGGCCAGTTGCCGGGCACCAACAACCGGCCCACCCGCTTCCAGGTAGGCCTGAAAAATGGCATGGTCTACAATGCTTTCGACGTGGAAACGAAGACGCCCCTGTTTGGCCGCTCCTACCTGCTGCTGGATGGGCAACGCCGTTTCGACCTCGCCGAAGTAGGGTTTTACGAGGACGAAACTGGCCACTACGTACGCACCAACCTGCCCGGCGCAAGCCGGGAAACCACGCTACGGCGCGAAAAAACAGGACGCATCAGCCTTTATTCCATTACCACGGCCCAGTACAATTCCGGCCCCGGCGGGTTTGGCTACCCCGGCATGGGGGGCTACGGCATGGGGGGCTACGGCATGGGGGGTTTTGGCCGCTCTTACGGCGGCTACCGCACGGTTAAAACCGAGTATTTCTCCAAAGACAACGGCCCCATCCAAAACCTGAGCAACCGCAACCTGATGCTCGCCACCAACGACAATGCCGGCGCCCAGCAGCTACTCGCCGACTCGCGACGCTACCAGCGCGCCACCGTGGTCAGCTACGTGCTGGGCGGCGGCCTGCTGGCGGCGGGCATGCTGCAAACCCTGCGCCCCACCGACAATGGCCGGTCCATCTCGCCGCTGATTTACGTGGCCATCCCCGTGCTCATTGTTCCCGTGGTACTGCAAAGCAAACAGGCCAAAAACCAGCGCCAAGCCATCACGCTCTACAACACGACCCGCTGATACATTGCCAGTTGCTGGTCGTTAGCTGTCAGTTGCTGGTTAATTGTTAACCTGACAACCAGCAACTGACAATTAGAATATTCTGTAACCCCAGGGCCGGCCGGATGCGTAGGCCGGGCATGAAGTCTACTGCCGCAGCTATATCCGCCGAAGCCCTGCCGGCTGCCTTTGCCGCCCGGCAAGCCAAAGCCCTGCTGGTGCACGAGCGGCTGTGCACCGAATACGGGGCGCCGTTTCGCTTTTTCAGCACCAAAGACCCGTTGAGCGAGCTGGTGAGTGCCCTGCTTTCGCACCGCACCAAAAACGCCGATTCGCACCGGGCCTACCAGGAGTTGCGGGCCACTTTTCCGCGCTGGGAAGACGTGCGTGACGCGCCCACCGAGGCGGTGCAGCAGGCCATCCGAGCCTGCACCTGGCCCGAGCAGAAGGCGCCGCGCATTCAGGCCGTGCTGCGCGAAATCAGCGTCCGCTGCGGCACCGACGCGCCGTGCGCCCTGGATTTTCTGGCCGATATGCCCGTGCCCGAGGCCCGCGCCTGGCTGGAAAGTATTGGCGGCGTGGGGCCGAAAACCAGCGCGGCTACGCTCCTGTTTAGCACCTTGCGCATCCCGGCCATGCCCGTCGACAGCCACCATCACCGCGTGGCCCAGCGCCTGGCCCTGATTGGGCCCAAGGTGAGCGAAGGCACGGCCCACAAGCTGCTTGAAGCCCTGCTCCCGCCCGGCTGGGATGCCCAGCAGGTGTACGACCACCACGAGGCATTCATGTTTCACGGGCAGAAATGCTGCTATTTTAGCGCGCCCGCCTGTTCCCGCTGCGTGGTGCTGCGCGAGTGCCCGTTTGGGCAAGCGCGGATGGCTCCGTCCCCAACTCCCCCGGCCTAAATCGTATGTTCACGCTTCACCTACGAGCCAAGCCGGGAGCCAAAACCACGGCCCTGCAAGTTACCGCCGATGGTTCTATCACCGTCCGGCTGAAGGCCCCGGCTCAGGATGGCAAGGCCAACGCCTGCTTGCTGGCGTACCTGGCCGAGGTCTTTGGCGTGAGCAAAAGCAGCGTGGAATTACTGAGCGGCCACACCGCACCGTTCAAAAAAGTCTGCATCATGGGCGTGGACGAGGCGACAGGACGCGCAATGCTGGCGCAGCGACAAGCCGCTCCGGAGTGAAGGTTCATGGCTTCCAAAGAACTCCTGAGGTCAGACCAGCGAATGCAGCACCGCTTCAGTCAGCTCGCACTGCCGTTGGTGCGAGTAGGTAGCCAGCGCGACCGCCCGTGCCTGCCGGCCCAACTCCGTTCCCAAGGCAGGGTTTTGAAGCAGCCGTTCGATAGCGGCCACAAACGCAGCTTCATCACCGAAGGGGAAGAGTAAGCCGGTGCGACCATTGTCCACAATTTCGAGCGTGCCGCCGGTGGCGGAGGCTACCACGGGCAGGCCAGTGGCCATGGCTTCGATGGTAACCATGCCGTAGGTTTCGTTGGTGGATGCGGTGATGGAAATGTCGAGCGCCCGATAAGCCACTTCGGGCTGAAGCGTGAAGGCACGCATATGGACCGCGTTGGCGAGGCCCAGCGCCTGCACGCGGGCGAGCACGGCTTCGCGGTAGGCGCTACCTATATTGCGGGTCGGCTCGCCCACCAACAACAGGTGCAGCTGCGGGTGCTGGCGGCGCAGCGCGGCCAGCGCTCCCACTACAAAATTCTGCCCTTTTCCTTCGTCAAAACGCCCAATCAAGCCTAGGAGTACAGCATCAAGGGGCAACGACAGCTCCAGCTGGGTACGGGCTTGCGCCTGGGTCAGGCCCGAATGCGCAAATTTTTCCAGCTCGATGCCCAGTGGCACGACGTGCAGTCGGTTGGCCGGCAAGTGGGTGTTTTCCCGCACTTCAGCCGCCAGCCGGTGCAGGGGCGTCAGCCAGGCGTCCAAAGCGCGGTAGCGCAGGGTGTGCACCACGCTGCGCTTAGCCAAGCCCAGCTGCATGTGCTGCTGATATACCAGCCGGAGCGCGGGAAGCCACAGCGTTTTGCAGAGTACCGCCAGCCCTAGGTCGGCGTTGTGACTCACGATGAGCACCTTCGTTCCAAACCCTCGAAGGATGCCGGCGAGGCGGCCGGCAGCCGGTACATCAGCGGCTTTCCACGGGTTGCGACACGGGGCTACCGGCATACTCAGCTCGGCGGCACGGGCGGCTACGGGCGAATCTGGCAACGCAATAAGCTGCACGGGCCAGCCCCGCTCCCGCATCCAGCTGGCAAAGCGTACGGTATTCAATTCCAACCCGCCCCAACTGCCGGACAAGCAGAGCAGCGAGATTGGAAATGTGCCGGGCGAGCCGGGCGCACGCCGGCTGGCAGCGTCAGCTACGCTCACCCCACCAAAGAATAAACCAGGAAACAAGGCATCGAAGGCCCCGCACTACTGGTTGCTGCGCGGGGGCCCGGCAAAGATATTGCCCAGGGCGTGTTTATAACCTGACAGATTGATATAATTTGCTAGCACCAGGCACGCAAGACCCGGCACGTGCCCGAGCAGGTTGAAGGCCACGTATACCTTGCGGCCGTTGCGGCGCTCGGTTCCGCGGGTTCAATGCGGGTAGCAAGTGGCCCAAGGCAGCTAATCGGGCAACGAATGGTGCTACGTGCAACCCAGACGCACCACGTAGCGCAAAGCAATAGAGAGCTCACGCGGTGAGTAATGTCGAAGCCCCGCATCCTCCCGCACCAGCAGTAAATACAATTTATGCCTCGCCAGTTACGTCACCGGAACGGCGGGCTACTAATCCCTTATATTTGCCGTTGCACCATAATCATTCTGATAAGCATACTTACATGTTTAGTTACTTCATCAATTCCTTTAAACGAAAATTGGCGCGGCGTGTCACGCAGAAGCACTCAACGCAGATTGATACTTTTGAAGTAAATGGCATTGGCAAAATTGAATTTGCTAACTGGAATAATCCTTTAGTAGAGAAGAAAGTTCTTTCTCACGACACCATCAGCTTTTTCAAGAAATTCCTGTCGGAAGGAGACTTTTCTATTGATATAGGCGCCAATATTGGGCACACTACCGTGCAGATGGCGCTTGCCAGTGGTGCAACTGGGCTTACGCTTGGCTTCGACCCCAACCCCTACGTGTTCGAAGTTTTGTCAATTAATGCCGGCCTCAATCCTGAGCTTACTCATATAAAGGCTCACAACTTGGCCATCACCGACACCGAAGCTGACTTTTTTTACAATTCATCCGAAGCGTCTTTTAACAACGGGGGAATTTCATCAGAGAGCAATAACAAGCACGGGAAATACTCACTCAATACAAAAGTAAAGGGGATTAATTTAGAGCGCTTCTTAGAGAAAGAATACCCGGATTCAATTGGCAAACTGAAATTCATTAAAATTGATACGGAAGGCTATGACAAGGAAATTATCAAATCTATAGCTAGCTTATTACTTAAACACAAGCCTATCATAGTCAGCGAGTGCTTTGGCAAGAATACGTCAGAAGAAAAGTTCGAGCAGTTTGAGGTATTGCACAATTTGGGCTACTCACTTTATTACTTTTCTGAATTTAACACAAACGCTGAGATTGTTCCAATAACACGCAAAGAGGACATGTTAAAGTGGAAACATTTTGACTTCTATGCTCTGGGGCGTGTTAATGACCTGGCAGATTAAGGTGACTTGCTATGACGAGCATTAGGCGGGCAAAAACCAAGTGGTAAATGCCTCCTAAGTTGTCGGCCGGTCGTTCGTAATCCCGAGCGAATCGTTGGAAAAGTGCCGCCCCAGCAAAGGAGGGTTCTACGGCCCAGACCGCAGTAAACGCCCATTCCGCGTCATTTACTTCGCTCGGATAGCCAGCCAGGGCGGTTTTATTTCGCCCCAATTTGCTCTATTCATCATTAATACCCTCTAGCGCAGGGCGCGGCCGGCCACGTTGTCCAGGTATTTCTGGGCGCTGCCGGTGTTCAGCAGCAGCACGCTTTCATCGCGGTGCAGCCAGCCGGTGGCCAGC
>JAYSZD010000425.1:0-4107 GCA_043738185.1 Hymenobacter sp.
CACAGCCGCTGTGCGGGGCCGCTACGCCTTCTTTTTAATCACCAGCTTCTCGCCCTGCTTTTGCAGCATCAGGCGGTAAAACTCGCGCAGGTTGGCGTATTCCTCGGCCACGTACATGGTTTTGCGCAGGCTGAGGCGGCTGGTGAGCTGCACCACGCCGGGCGTGGCGGCGGCCACGCTATAGAGGAAGCGGCCGCCACCGTCGGGCAGCTCCACCACGGCGGGCTTGGGCGTTTCGGACAGCTCGTAGCCGGCGGGCAGCGTCAGGGTAATCATAGTGGTCACGTCCTGGAGCGCCCCAAAATCCACGGGAAACTGCCGGTTTTCGTGCCGGAAAGGGTTTTGCTCGCTGCCAAAGTCGCGCAGCGGGCTCAGGTAGATGGTGCCGTCCGTGGTGTTGTCGTCGGCAGGCTGGGCAAATTCGTAGTCCACGGTCAGAGGCCTGTCCACGTCTTCGCGGTGGGAAATGGCGAATTTGGGCAGGGTCCAGCCCATGTGTTTGTTGGTGAGCCCGGCGAAGTATTTTTTCTCGCCCAGCTGGCTCAGCTCTCTGCGGGCATCCACGCCCGAATAGCCGCCGTGTTCCTCGTGCACCTTGCCCGCGAGGCCACCCTGCGCATCCAGGGTTAGATTTATTTGTTGGTAGTGCACGAAGCGCTGGCTGGGGGCGAGGTCGACCCAGCGGCCTTCGGCCGCTTTTTCCATCACGAGGCGGCCGGTTTGGTTGAGGCAGCGTTCGGGCAGCACGCCGCAGGGTAACAGCGGCTCGGTGGCATCTACGAGCAGGTCTTTGCCGTCGGCCAGGGGCACGAGGGCCACCACGTAGTTGAAGCGGTCGAGCATGGGCAGGGTCTGGTTGACCCGGCCGTGGTCGCGGGTACTCAGCAACAGCGGATGGGCCGTAATGCCAGCATGGCGCAAGGCTGCGATGAGCAAGAGGTTCGCGTCGGCCGAGGTACCGCGGTGAGCTTCGAGGGTCTTGCGCAGCGAGCCGTCGGTTTTGTAGCGGTTGGTGCCGTCGTAGCGCACGGCGGCCATCACCACCTGGCGCACGGCCGCGGCACGGGCGCTTAGGTCGGGGTACTTGGCGGGGAGTCCTTGCAGCTGGTCTTTCAGGAAGCTGCCGCGCCCGAGCTGGGCGCCGAAATCGTCGTCAATCAGCAATTCGGTGTTGATTTTTTCCCAGGTGCCGGCAATGTTGCGGTAGGCCTCGCCCGGAAAACGCTCGCCGGCCAGCTGGAAGTTGAGCCGGGCCACGTAGTCGTCGGAGGTGGTCATGTAAGGCTCGTCGCGGAAGGCGGGTACATCCTTCATCACCCATTGGTAGCTGTTGACGTGGGCCGTGATGCTCTCGGAGCTGCCTGCCTCGCGTGTGGTATTAAACCCGCTGCCCGAAAAGCCCCCGGCCGAGGTTACCGTGAACTGGGCCATATTATCGGTTTTTTGCTGCACGGCCAGGGGCTGGTAGCCCTGAAGCAGCATTTTGTAGTCGAAATATTCGGGAATAGTAGCCCGAAACTCGCTCCAGCGCGTGGGTATGTCGCGCTGAAACGACCAGTCCTGGAGGTTGAACATGAAGTCCGACGTCACGGTGTAGCCGTATTCGATGACAGAACCTTCGCGCACGTCGGGCAGGGTAAACTTGCGCACCCGCCAGTTTTTGTCGCGCTCCTCCACAAAGGTGTTCGCGCCTTCCATCTTCGATTTCACCACCTTGCCGTCCACCAAGTTGTAGGTGAAGCCGCGCAGGGAAGTCAGCTTCTCCTCGCCGCCGTTGCGGTGGAACAGCGGCACCGTGACCGTGGCCACGTCGTAGCCCGCTTTCTTCAGAATTTTGATACGCGTAGTTCGCTCCGAAACCAGTTTAAAAGTGTTGCTGACGTACTGAAAGTTGGTGGTGCCAAAGTCGCACAGCACCACGGCCGCCGCCGCGCTGTCGCCCACAAAGGGTTCGGCGGTCAGGTCTTTGGGGTCGGGCTTGCCAAATTTGATGGGTTCGGTCTGGGCCTGGGCGGCTAAGGCGCCCAGCAGGGAGACGGTCAGCAGATAAGGGTAGCGTAACGATAGTTTCATGCAAAAAAATGAGAAAGAGGTAGGGGACAATCTAACAACCTAAAGCTAATGAGATTTTGAAGAATAGTCCTATTGGGAAAAGTGAATTTCGGATTGGAGATTAGGATTTAGTTCAGCTGCCCGATTTTTTCCGAATGATGAGCTTCTCGCCCTGCTTTTGCAACAGCAGGCGGTACAGCTCACGGAGATTGGCGTATTCTTCGGCCGGGTACACGGCATTGCTCAGGGTGAGGCGGCTGATGAGCTGCACCACGCCCGGCTGGGTGCTGCCCACCGAATAGCGGAACCGGCCGGTGTCGTTGGGCAGGCTGACCACTGCGGCTTTGGGTATTTCGGCCAGCTCGTAGCCGGCGGGCAGCGTGAGGGTCATCAGGATGATTTCCTCCTGGGCAAAGCCAAAGTCGACCGGATAAGCCCGGTTGGTGGCCTGATAAGGGTTTTGCAGGCTGCTGAAGCTTTGCAGCGGGCTGAAATGAATCACGTCGATGGGCTTCTCGAACTCGGCCGGTGCCGTGAAGGCGTAGTCCACGGCCAGCGGCTTCTGCACACTGTCGCGGTTGGCAATGGTCAGGCGCGGGAACGTCCAGAGCGGATGCGCGCTGGTCAGGCCCAGGGTATATTTTTTCTCGCCCTGCTCCTGCAGCTTGGTACGCGACCCGGCGCCCGCATAGCCCGCAAACTCCTCGCGTACCTGCCCACTCAGGGCGCCGTTGGCGGCTAGTTGCAGCTGCACTTGCTGCAGGTGCACGTGGCGTTGGCGGGGTGTCAGGGCTATCCAGCGCGAGGTGCCGGCCTTGGGCAGCACCAGCCGGCCCTGTTGGTTGAGGCAGCGCTCGGGCAGCATGTCGTAGGGTAGGAGCGGGTCGGTGGCATCGAGCACCAGCTCTTCGCCGTCGGGTAGCTTCACGTGGGCGGCCAGGTAGTTGAACTGGGTGAGCTGGGGCAGCGTGGCCCGCACCCGGCCGTGGGCGCGGGTGCTGAGCAGCACGGGGTTGGCCGCGAATCCGGCCGCCCGCAGCGCCAAAATCAGCAGCGCGTTCACCTCGGCTACCGTGCCTTGATGCGTTTGCTGGTAGAGAGTGCGCAGGGATGCTTTGGGGTACACGCCCGGTTCGCCGGTGCACTTGGCTGCGGCGCATACGAGTACCCGTACGGCGGCCAGGCGTTGCGGGGCATTATGGGGCGTAGCGGCGGGTAGCTTTGCCAGGTCAGCTTTCAGGAAAGCGCTTTGGGTGAGCTGGGCGCCGAGCTCAGCCGATTGCAGGAGGTGCTGGTCAATCTGGTCCCAGGTACGGGTGATGCCCTGACCGAAGTAGTTGGCCAGCTCAAAGGAAAGCTCGTCAACATAGTCGGCCGGGGTGGTCATAAACGGCTCCAGCGGCAGGGCCGGCACGTCGCGCATGGCCCAGCGGAAACGGGGTGTCAGGCCCTTGGCGTCCGTTTTTTCCTCAATGGCCAGCGCCTGCTTGGACTGCAGGAATATCTTGTAGTTGAACTGGTAAGGCATGCTGGCGCGGTACTCGCTCCAGCGCGTGGGAATGCGGCGCTGAAACTCCCAGCCCCGGAAATTCAGCACGTAGTCGGACACCACAGTGTAGCTGAATTCAATCACCGACCCTTCGCGCACGGTGGGCAGCGCAAACTTGTGCAGCGAATACTGGTCGGTGACCCGCTCCACGAAAATACCCGCTTCGGTGAGGGGCTGGGCCACTACCTGCCCGTTCACGAGGTTGTAGGTGCAGCCCCGCAGGTTGCTAAGCTGCTCCGTATAATTGGTCGATTCGTGGCGCAGCAGCACTTCCACCCTGGCCCAGTCGAAGCCGGACTTGTTCAGGATTTTGATGCGGGTAATGCGGTCAAAGCGCAGCTGGCGGCGGTCCTGGCCGTCGCTCACGATGCTGGTACTGCCGAAATCGCACAGTACCACGGCCGCCGCCGCGCTATCGCCCCGAAAGGGCGCGGCCGTGAGGTCCGCCTTGTCAATCTGACCGTATTTGATGGGGTCGGGTGCGGCCTGGGCCCACGCGGAGCCCG
>JAYSZD010000426.1:0-4104 GCA_043738185.1 Hymenobacter sp.
CCCAACGGGCAGCGCGTCAGAGACGCGCTTCAGCAAGTGCCTGCACAAGGTCAGTTAAAAGTTAAAATCAGGCTTGATGCGTTTAACGCTGTACACGAAGCGCGAAACCGCTCTAATAAAAAACAAACCGGTTTTCCGAGCATTTTCTGGACTCATCGCCCATGTGCGGGCTGGATTTGCGGGCACCTTCATTGGGCAGCGGTTACGAACATGTAATCTGGCTGTGATACTTCCGTGAGATGTAATGGCGAAGTTTGTTTCGTTCCTCACGTAGCCCCTATTGCTCATGAAAAACCGGACTTTCCCCCTTTTATTCGCTGCCTTGCTCGCCGCCCCAGCCCTGCTGATTTCCTGCTCCGACAGCGAGAACGACCCGGCTCCCCAGTCGCCAACCACGAGCACCGTGACGCCCAATGGCGCCGTGAGCACGCTCAGAACCGGTACCATCGCGCCCCAGAGCGGGACCCCCACCACGGGCATGCTCACCATCGTGCGCGACGTTGATAACCGCGAGTTCGTACAACTGGCCGATGATTTTAAATCCGACTTTCACACCGGTACCGTTACCATCTACCTGGCCAAAGCCACCACCAACATCGGCGTTCAGCGCCGGGCCGATGCCGCCAGCGTGAAGGTGGTGGGCCTCGTGAACAAGAACGGCAAGCAGGTTTTCTTGATTGACCGGGGCCTGGAATCTTTTACTAACGTGGTGTTTTACTGCGAAACGGCCGCCATTAATTTCGGGGCCGCCCCGCTGCGCTAATGCGCGTGGCCGCTCGCATTGGGTTGAGAGTGCTTATTGCCGGCTGGCTGCTGGGCGCGGCCCTGCCCGTATGCGCCGGGGGCGGCTGGATTCGGCCCGCCGGCGGGGCCTACGCTAAAATCGGCCTCACCGCCGTCAATACCAGCCGCTACTACACCCTTTCCGGCACCGCCGAAACCACCAACCCCTTCCGCCAGCAGGTGGCCAGCCTCTACGCCGAAGTTGGCCTGGGCTACAACCTGGAAGCCATCGTGAACTTCCCGGCCTATCGGCGGGCGCGGTTCAGCACGTCCACGGCCACCCAAGGCATCGGCGATATCCAGCTGGGGCTGCGCTACGGGGTGCTGCGCGGGGCCTGGCCGGTGGCCCTGAGCGTGACCGCCGAGCTGCCCACTGGCAACCCCAAGGCCCGTGGCACGAATACCAGCAACTCCCAGCAGGAAATAGCGCTGCCCACCGGCGACGGCGAGTTCAACGTCTGGACCCAGGTGGCCCTGTCGCACAGCTTCGGCCCCAAGGTGTACGCGACGGTGGAGGCGGGCTACAATGCCCGTACCGAGGGCTTCACTAACCAGTACAGCTACAGCGGGCAGGTGGGCTACCACCTGCTGGGCAAAGCCTGGCTCACGGGCACGGTGCGTACCCTCGACAACGTACGCGCCCCCCGGCCCGGCAGCCTGGCCAGCATTGGCATCGGCGAGGGCGTGGCCTACTCCACGGCCGCGCTGGGGGTCAATTATGCCGCCACCGACCACCTCTGGCTGACCGCCGAATGGGCCACCGGCTTCGGCAAGCTGCGCAACGTGTATGCCGGCAGCCAGTACACGGTGGGCGTGGCCTGGGAGTGGAAATGAGTGTTGAGCTGTTAGCTTTTGGGTTCACAATTAGCGCTCTGCAGTTTGCCCTGTCAGGGTTTAGTGCCGCACCTAGCACCTGGGAGGTGTTAAGTGCGGCACTGTTATTCCACATGAAAGCTAACAGCTAGCGGCTGATGGCTAACAGCTCAACCTTATAAGCCTTACCTTCCGACATGCCTAGCAAACACGCTCTTATTGTGGAAGACGATGCCGACATTGCCGCGTTGGTGGCGGTGAATCTGCGCGACATCGATTGCGACGCGACGGTGGCGGTGAATGGCCTCGACGGCTTGCGCCAGGCCACGGAGGGCGAGTACGATGTCATTATTCTCGATATTATGCTGCCCGGCCTGAACGGCATTGAGGTGTGCCGCCGCATCCGGGAGCAGCACGTGCGCACCCCCATTCTGATGCTTACCAGCAAGGCCGAGGAAATTGATAAAGTGCTGGCCCTAGACCTGGGCGCCGACGATTACCTGACCAAGCCGTTCAGCGTGCGCGAGCTGCTGGCCCGGGTGAAAGCCCGCCTGCGCCGCTCGGCTCCGGACAAGGAGCCCGGCTTTGCGGGGGAGGTCGCGCCGTCGCGCTTTCGCTGCGGGGCGCTGGAGCTGGATACCGAGCTGCACCGCGTGAGCCTGCGGGGCCAGCCGGTGGAGCTGACGGCCAAGGAATTCGCGCTGCTGGCCCAGTTCATGCGCCACCCCGGCCGCACGTATTCGCGCACCCAGCTGCTCGACCAGGTGTGGGGCTACTCCTACGCGGGCTACGAGCACACGGTGAACTCGCACATCAACCGCCTGCGCCTCAAAATTGAGGCCGACCCCGCCCAGCCCGCCTACGTGCTGACCGTGTGGGGCGTGGGCTACAAGCTGGCCGACGCGCCCCCGTGCTGAGCTGGCCCCGCCCCCGGAGCTTGCAGCTGCGCCTCTCGCTGCTGTTCGTGGGCCTGCTGGTGGCCGTGAGCGGCGTGTACCTGCTGCTGCTCTCGCGCAGCGCCGACGACTACCTGGCCGAGGACATGCAGCGGCGCAATTTAGCCCTGGCCGCGTCGGTGGCCAAGGTGCTCAGCATCGACTCGGCGACCAATGAAATTCCGGCCGCCGCCATTGCCGAAACCTTCCACGCGGCCATGGTCATCAACCCCAACATCAAGCTCTACCTCATCGGGCTCGATGGGCACCTGCTGGCCGCCTCCGCCGAGCCCAACGAGCTCCGGGCGCAAACCGTGGCCATGGCTCCCGTGCGGGCGCTGCTGGGCGGCCGCCAGCCGCTGCCCCTCTACGGCACCGACCCCCGCCACCCCGGCCAGCCCCGGCCTTTTTCGGTGGCCCCGCTGCACGGCGCCAGCGGCACGGTGCATTGCTACCTCTACATCACGCTCGGCAGTCCGGCCGCCACCGTTTCCGAGCCTGCCATGCTGCGCCAGAGCCACCTGCTAGGCATGTTGCTGCGCACGCTGCTGGTGGCCGGCGCGGCGGTGCTGGTGGTGGGGCTGATGCTCATTTCGCTGCTCACCCGCGATTTGCAGCGGCTGGTCGCGACTGTGCGCCGCCTGCACGCCGGCGACTACACGGCGCGGGCCACCGGCATCCGAGCCAACAGCGAGCTGGGCGAGCTGGCCGCGGCCTTCAACGACATGTCGGCCCGCACCGAGCAGGCCCTGCACGAGCTGCGCACCACCGACGAGCTGCGCCGCGAGCTGGTGGCCAACATCTCCCACGATTTGCGCACGCCGCTGGCCAGCATCGAGGGCTACACCGAAACCGTGCTGCTGCGCCGGCACCTGCTGAGTCCGGCCGAGCAGCAGCAGTACCTGAAAACTATTCTTAAAAATACGCACAGCCTCAAGCGCCTGATAACCGAGCTGTTTGAGCTCTCGAAGCTCGAAGCCCGGCAGACTGTGCCCCAGCCCGAACCCTTTTCGCTCAGCGAGCTGGTGCACGATGTGGTGCAGCAGCTGGAGCCCGCCGCCCGGGCCCGTGCGGTCACGTTACGGGCCGAGCCCACGCCCGTCGCCCTGCCCTTCGCCTACGCCGACGTGGGCCTGCTGGAGCGGGTGCTGCAAAACCTGCTCGACAACGCCCTGCGCTACACCCCGGCGGGCGGCCAGGTCTGCGTGCACATGGCCCCCGCCGCCGGCCGCCTCACCCTGCAAGTGCGCGACACCGGCTCGGGCATCGCCCCGCCCGACCTGCCCCACCTCTTCGACCGGTTTTACCACACCGACCAGGTGCGCCGCAAGTCGCGGGGCGGCACGGGCCTTGGCCTGGCCATCGCCAGCAAAATCGTGGAGCTGCACGGCGGCGAGCTCACCGTGAGCAGCACGCTGGGCCAGGGGGCGTGCTTTGCCTTTTCGGTGCCAATGTACGTTCCCTAAACGGCCGGCGCAGCCGCACGCGCGTCTGCGACACGCTGCCCGGAGTATGTTTTCCCATCGTTACTTCCGCTGGCGCGCGTCTGTGACGCGCGGCCCCCTGGCTTCGA
>JAYSZD010000427.1:0-4103 GCA_043738185.1 Hymenobacter sp.
GCGAGGCGGCTGGCGCGAGTGGCGAGGCGAATGGGAGTGGTCATTAAACAAGTATCATTTAATATTAAAAATGCCCGTGACGCTAGCCTTGGGCCTGGCGCAACTGGCTTCCCAGCCGCAGGGAACTGTCCACGAACACCATTTTGGGATTGGCGTTGCGCTCGATGTGGTAGTGGGCGTCGGTCAGCTCTTTAGTCAGCAAATCGGCATTGCGTGGGGTTACAAATTTGGCAAAGCCAGCCACAAACTGTTGTTCGCCACCAGCCAGGTACGGCACAAATTTGGGGTCGATGCCGAATAGCAGCACCTTGCGCAGCAAGCCCAGGGAATAGGAAAGCAACTCTTTCTGGTTTTCGCGGCCCAGCTTCTGAAACTCTTCGCTTTTCTTGAGAATCTCGCCCGCCTTGCTACCGTAATTGAAACAAAGGCGCATCCAGTCGCGGAAAAACTCAAAATAATTGTGGTCGGCGTTGGCCTCGCGGCTGGCGATGGCAGCGCCCAAGCTACCGTCGGCCAGTTGGGCGAGCTGCCGGGCTTTGGCCTCGGGCACGTGGTACCGGGCGTGCAAAAAACCGGCAATGTCGTCCTCCGAAAACGGGCGCACCACCACCGGCTGCACCCGGCTGATGATGGTGGCCAGCAGTTGCTCGGGCGCGTGGCTTACCAGCAGGAAAATGGTGGCGGGCGGCGGCTCTTCCAGCAGCTTGAGCAGCGCGTTGGCGGCGGCCGGGTGCATGAGCTCGGGCAGCCAGAGAATCACAATTTTGAAGCGGGCCTCGAACGCCTTGAGCGACACCAGTTTCAGGATTTGCACGGCCTCGTCCTTGCTAATGTTGCCCTGCTTGTTTTCGGCCCCGATGTGCTGCATCCAGTCGTTGAGGCCCTGGTAGGGGTTGTCGAGCACGAAGCTGCGCCACTCGGCCATGAACTTGCTGCTCACCGCGTCTTTGGCCACCGTTTTGGTGGTGGTCACGGGCACAATGAAGTTCAGGTCGGGATGGGCCAGCTTGGCGGTTTTGGAGCAGGCGGGGCAGTGGCCACAGCTGTCCTCGGCATCGGCGGCGCGCGCCTCGCAGTTCAGGTACTGGGCATAGGCGAGAGCCAGGGCCAGCGCCGCGCCACCCTCGCTGCCCCGAAACAACTGGGCGTGCGCCACGTGCTGCCGCCGCACCGATTGGCGTAGCAGCTGCTTGACGGGGGCTTGGTTGGGAATTTCAGAAAAACGCATTATTCGGCTAATAGGTCCAAACGCCAGGTTTTATCAGGCCGGCTTTCCAGCCAATCCCAATAAGCCCCGAAAAACTCATCATGCAGAAACTCCCGGTCCTCATCTCCGATGGTCTTATCCACCAACATCACTTCGCTCCATTGTCCTTGTTTAGGCTCTGTTGTACCGTCAATGAGGTTCAACAAGTCAAACACAACACCTGCGGCACAATCAGCTAACACTTTACGCAGAGCCGACTTCAAAACCGCATTACCCTGAAGCAGCTTTAGTGCCTGCGCTTCTTCAGAAGTAAATCCTCCGTTGGGAGGATAAATCATACCGGGGTCTTGACCTCCTTCTAGGGCTTCCGCACAGCCCGTAGCATATTCTTCAACCGATTGATTGGCTGCTATAAGTAGAGTGCGGCGGTTGGCTTCCGAGAGGTACATCGATTCCTTTATCTGGCCTTCTCCCAGATTCTATCACCCGCGGTGGCCTCAAATACCGTTTCCATAATCCCCTGCTCCACCTCATTATAAGGTAGGGCGCGCCGGGCCATTACCCGCTCGGCCACTTCGGCTACTTTGGGCAGCTTGAAGGTCTCAAAGCCTGCGGCGCCGCCCCAGCTGAAGCTCGGAATGAAGGTGCGCGGGAAGCCCGCCCCGAAAATATTGGCCCCCACGCCCACCACCGTGCCGGTGTTGAACATGGTGTTGATGCCGCACTTGCTGTGGTCGCCCATCATCAGGCCGCAGAAAGTCTGGCCGGTGTCCACGAAGCGGCCGGCCACGTGGCTCCATATTTTGACGGGCGCGTAGTTGTTTTTGAGGTTGGAGGTATTGGTGTCGGCACCCAGATTGCACCACTCGCCGATGACGGAGTTACCCATGTACCCGTCGTGCCCCTTGTTGCTGTAGCCCAGCAGAATGCTGTTGCCCACTTCGCCGCCCACTTTGGAAAAGGGACCCACGGTGTTATCACCACGCATTTTGGCGCCGGCGTTGATGTGCGAGCCTTCGCACAGCGCCAGCGGGCCTTTGATGATGGCGCCTTCGTGCACCTGCGAATTCTTGCCCAGGTAAATGGGCCCGTCCTCAGCATTGAGAATAGCGGCGCGGATTTTCACACCTTCTTCGATGAAGATGTTTTCGGCCCCGTACACGATGGTGTGCGAGTCATTCACGGGCTGCGAGGTGCGGCCCGCTGTCAGCAGCGCAAAGTCGCGGCGGATTTCTGCCCCATTAAACAGGAACAGCTGCCAGGGGCGCGTGATGACGACCACGGGCTCGGCTACCTGCTGGGTTTCGGGCAGGCCGTCCTGAATGAGCTCGGCCACGAGCGTGGCATCGGCCACGTGCGCCGCTACCAACAGGTCGTCGCAGTACAGGGCCTGGCCCGGTTGCAGCGCCTGCACCTGGCGCGTGAGCAAGTCATCGGGACACACGGCACCGTTGATGATGAGCACCGGGCCGCTTATATCGCCGGCCGGAAACTTGGCCTGCAAATACGGCTGCGTGAGGTAACCGACGGACGCGACGCCCAGCCGGTGCTGCCACTTCTCGGCCAGCGTCAGGATGCCGCAGCGCAACGCCGCCACGGGCCGCGTAAACGTGAAGGGCAACAAATGCGGCCGAATGGCCGGGTCATCAAAAAGCAGAACGCGCATTTTTTTTAAGCTGTTAGCTAATAGCTTCTTTTGGAACAGGCCCAAATTTACGACTGCCGCTTTCGGCAGCGGCAATAAAAAAACTCCTTCCAGCGAAACCGGAAGGAGTTTTCAAAAAGCTAATAGCTAGTAGCTACAAGCTAACAGCCGAAAAAAGCTATTCTTTGTTGGCGCTGCTCTGCTCTTTCTTGGCGTAGCGGCTGCGGAATTTCTCCACGCGACCGGCCGTGTCGATGAACATGTTTTTGCCGGTGTAGAAGGGGTGCGAAGCGGAGCTAACTTCGATTTTCACCAACGGATACGTTTTGCCGTCTTCCATCGTGATGGTGTCGGTCGGCTTCATCGTGGAACGGGTGATGAACTTAAAATCCGAGGAAGTGTCCTGAAACACGACTTCCTGATATTCGGGATGAGTCTCTTTTTTCATATCGGGGGCCAGTTTTACCAGTTGAACCCTGCCGATTTTGCGGAAGGGACTGCAAAAGTACAGCTTAGCTGGTATATACCCAACTACGAAGCCAATATTTTCCTGTTTCCAGGTTTCGCCGATGCGTGTAGCTGAGCTTGTTGGCTTTCCGAAATGGTTGTACATTTGAATCCGACCCCCACTTGGGGGCGGTCCGCCGCCCGTGCTACTCCCCTACCTCATCCGCCGTCTGTGCTGCCGTTCTGGGCTGGTGGCCGTGCTGGTGGTGCTGGGCGGAATGGGAACAGCCCTGGCTGCGACGCTCACGCTTTTCACGGCCGCCCACAATGGCACCGCGGTGCGCGTGGAATGGGAAGTAGACACCGAAACCGACGTCACCGGCTTCGAGCTGGCCCGGAAAGCGGCCAATGAATCGACGTACACTGTGATGACTAACGTGACGGCCAACGGCCAGCGCCGCTACCAGTACCTCGACGCCAACGTGTACCGGACCGCTGGCGGTCCCGGTACGGCGGCCCCAAGCGCCGGGGGGCCCTTCACCTACCGCCTTACCGTGCTCGGCCCCGGCCCCGACCAGAGCTACCTCACCGTGCTGGCCGGTACGCCCAGCGCTGTGCAGCGCTCCTGGGGCACCATCAAATCCATGTTCCGCTAAATCTAGCGCGGTGCGCGCGTGGCGCATAACTGAGAAACAAGAGCCAATAGACGTCATCATATGTTTGTGGTGGCACTCCAACGGGCCACGCCGTCGTAGGTCATCGGTCTGTAAGACCGTTCAGCATGCAGGCACCCGTTGGGTTTGC
>JAYSZD010000428.1:0-11006 GCA_043738185.1 Hymenobacter sp.
CTCTTCGAGGACGACCAGCGCGGCTACCTGCTGGGCCTGCAAAGCGTGTATCAGGCCGCCGAGCGCAGCGGCGACGCCGCCCGCAGCACCAAAGCCCGCGGGCTGATGGAGCAGTTCTACCCACACTAGATTTTGCCGTGGTTGCCGAATAGAAAGGCCGGTCCGCAGTGCGCGGACCGGCCTTTTTTTGCGTTCTATAGTAGCTAGCTATAGTTCAGTCTGAAGGTGCAGAAAAAGAGCAAATGGCAACAGGCGTAGCTCCCTCGTCTAGCGGTCGAAGCGCAGGTCGAAACGACCTTGGGTGATGGTGATGACAGCGTTGGTGCTCACCTCACGCGGGCTCATCTCAAAAGTGCCCGAGACGATGTTGTTGACCGTATCAAAGCGTGTGATGATGAGCCGGCCCGGCGCATTAGGACCCGTGTAGGCGTTAAGGTCAGGGTCGGGACGGGAGCGGTTGTATTGGCCGTAGCCAGGGCTGAACTGCGGGGTGAGGTAGGTTGGCGCAAGGTTGAGCAAGAAGGTACCCGGCTGCCGGATGTCGGGCAGATAGAAGCCTACGCCCCAATCCTCTTGCCTTGAGAATTGGCTGATGCTGATGCTGAGCGAGCGCCCTCCCCTTGTTTTGCGCCAGTAGCCATTAATCGGGGGTCCCGTGCTAATGGAGCTGGATTTAGGCACCCACGCCCTGCCGTCAAACAGCCAGCCGGCGGTGTTCTTGCCTTCCTGCGTGGCTTTGGTTAGGCCGTTGGGGTCGAGGTCGTCTTTTTTGCAGGAAGAGGCCGCGAATAACACAGCAGCGGCTAAAGGCAGAAATAGGCGGATGCACATGGTAGAAAAGGGTAGAAGGGACAAAGCAATGATAGCCGGTTCGAACTGATTTTCAATGTTATTTCTTAGTCGGCAGCTGTTTGCGGGCGCGCGGCCATATGACAATCATATAGCCGGACAGCCCGCCACCCCGCCGCCGGAATCGCTGCCGTTTCCCAAGCTTAGCATACCGCCCTGCTGCTCACAAATAATCTTTCTCGATTCACGCACTTTTCAATTGCTTGGTTTGGCCGGCAAGCGCCGCGGCAAACTCCCTCCTATTTCTCCAAAGCCACTTCTTAGTTGCGCCAGTCTGTCTAAAAAAAGGACTTTATAACTTCCTTTCCGTAGGTTCACGTATGCCTTTTCCTTCCCGCTTTCTGCTTCGCATCGGCTGGCTGCTGCCGTTGCTGGGGGCGGCCGCCGCCCCGCTGGCCCCGCGCCCCGACTTTGCCGGCCTCTACCGGCCCGGCCCGCGCCTGGAGGTGGACACCCGCCGCGAGGGCGACAGCCTGCGCCTGTACCTGCGACTGCCCGCGCCGGCCCGACTGGGGCCCGGCCACGCGCTGCGCGTCACGGCCTGGCCCAGCTACGAAGCCAAGCAAGCGCTGTGGCAGGACAGTATCCCGCGCCACCGGCAGTGCCCGCGCCCCGATGCCGACGGCAGCGTGCGCCTGAGCTTTTGCCTGGCGGCGGCCCGCGTGCCGGCGGGCACGGTGCTGCAAATTCATACCGGCACCCCGGATGTTAAGGACGATTACCAGGAACCCACCACCACGGCCTGGCTGCGCCTGACGCCCGCCCACCTGGCCCGCTCGTTCGTGCTCGCCGACTCGACGGGACGGCCGCTGCTGCGCCGCTACGTGCAAACCGGCGAGCTGTTTGGCGTGGAGGGCTACGGCCTGTACCAGCCGGTGCGCTGGGCGCGCTACGCCGTGATGCCCCTGGCCGCGCTGCCACCCATGACCGGCCGGGCGGCCAGCGTGGGCGGGCCACGCATGCTGCCGGTGCTCGATTCGGCTACTGCGCGGCCCGACGAGGCGTTTCGCTTTGCCGAGGGCGGGCTGTGCGCGCTGCGGGTGGGCGGCCTGGCGGGCGTGACGCCCCGCACTCTGGCCGTGCTGATAGCCGAGAACAACTACCCCAGCCTCACCACCGCGGCCGAGCTCATCGAGCCGCTGCGCTACCTCACCACCAGCCAGGAGCGCCAGCGCCTCACCGATGCGCCCGACCCCAAGCGCGCCGTGGACCGGTTCTGGCTTGACATCGCGCGGGGCAACCAGGCCCTAGGCAAAGACCTGATTCGGCGCTACTACGGCCGGGTGAGCGCGGCCAACCAGCTTTTTGCCGCCCACAAGGCCGGCTGGCTCACCGACCGGGGGCTGCTGTACGTGGTGCTGGGGCCGCCGCCCAGCGTGCGGCGGCTCTATAATGGCGAGGAGCGGTGGTATTATTCGGAAGGCGGGGTGAACGGCGGCCCCGTCACCTACACCTTCCGGCCCCGGCCGAGTACCTTTGCGCCTGATTATTACGAATTGGTGCGCCGGCCCGAGTACGAATTGCTCTGGTATGCCGCCGTTGAACAATGGAGAACCCCATCGACCGCCCTGACCGGCCCGAACGTCCCGCGCGCCCGGTAGCCGGCCGCCGCTTCTACGACGGCGCCAACCGCCCCGTTACCCCCAAACAGTTCCGCCCCGAACGCAGCGGCAGCGAGTTTGACGACCGCCCCGCCCGCCCCAAAGGCCGCGGCGGCAGCGACAACCGCGACGAAGCCGCCGGCGACCGCACCGGCCGCTCGGACCGCGGCGAGAGCCGCCCGCCCTTCCGCGAGCGCGGCGGCGAAGGCAATGAGCGCGGCGGCAACGACCGGCCCCGCTACGAAAACCGCCCCGCCGCCGACCGCAGCATCGACATGCTCTTCGGCCTGCGTCCTATTCAGGAAGCGCTGAACGCGGGCCGCACCCTGGAGAAGATTTTCCTGCTGCGCGGCACCAAAAACAGCCTCGTGACGGACATCTCCGCAGCTGCCCGCGCGGCTGGTATCCAGGTGCAGCTGGTGCCGGTGGAGAAACTCGACGGCCTTACCCGCAAGAACCACCAGGGCGCGGTGGCCTTCGTTTCGCCCATCGACTACGCGCCGCTCGATACCATCGTCACGGGTTTATTTGAGGAGGGCAAAGTGCCGTTTTTGCTGCTCCTCGACCGGATTACGGACGTGCGCAACTTCGGCGCCATTGCCCGCACCGCCGAGTGCCTGGGCGTGCAGGCCATTGTGGTGCCCGGCCGCGGCGCCGCCCAAATCAACGGCGACGCGCTGAAAACCTCGGCCGGCGCCCTGAACATTCTGCCGGTGTGCCGCGAAAACAACCTGCACGAAACCATCCGCTTCCTCCAGCAGTCGGGCGTGACGGTGGTGGCCTGTACCGAGAAAGCCGATGAGGCCGTAGGCGCCGCCGAAATCGACTTCACCGGCCCCGTGGCCGTGCTCATGGGCTCAGAAGAAGACGGCATTTCGCCCGACCTGCTCAACCTGGCCGACGTGAAGCTCAAAGTGCCGATGTCCGGCCAGATTCAGAGCTTGAACGTGAGCGTGGCCGCTGGCATCATGCTGTTTGAAGTGGCGCGGCAGCGGGTGAAAATCAATTAACATTTGACATTTAACAGGCTGTTCTTTTGTCCCATCAATGCAAAAGGTCCTTCCGTGCAGGAAGGACCTTTTCTGTTTATTAACGCCAACATCAAAAGCTGTCAGGGCAGCTGTTAAACGGTAAATGTTAACTGTTAAATGACAGATTGCTCAGTTATACCCCACGCCCTTTTTGGCCTTCACGTCGGCCACGAAGTCCTTTACGCGCTGCTCTTCACTGCGCTTTACGATGAGCAGCACGTTGTCGTATTCGGCCACGATGTAATCTTCTAATCCTTGCACGACGACCAGGCGCTCGGGCGGCGTTTTGATGACGCAGCCGCTGGTCTCGTAGAGCAGCACGTTGCCGCTTACCACGTTGTCGTTCTCGTCGTGCTGCCCGATGCGGTGCAGCGAATCCCAGGTGCCCACGTCGCTCCACCCAAAGTCAGCGGGCAGCACGTACACGTTATCGGCCTTTTCCATCACACCGTAGTCGATGCTGATGTTACGGCAGCGGGAATACGCGCGGCTGATAAATTCCTCCTCCTGCGCCGTGCCGAGCATGTCGCTGCCCTCCTCAAAGACTTCGGCTATGTCGCTGAGGTAGTGATGGAAGGCGGCCAGAATCACATCGGCGCGCCACACAAACAGGCCCGAATTCCAGAGAAAATCCCCGCTGTCGACAAACATGCGGGCCAGCTCCAGATTCGGCTTTTCGGTGAAGGTTTTGACCTTATGGAGCTGTCCACCGGGCAGGGATTTTTCGTCCATGTACTGAATGTAGCCGTAGCCGGTATCCGGCCGGGAGGGCTGAATGCCCAGGGTAATGAGTACATCGTGGGCTCGCGCCGCCGCCACGGCGATGTCGATGAGCCGCAGGAACTCATCATCGCGCATTACCGCATGGTCGGCCGGTGTTACGATGATGGTGGCATTGGGGTCGCGCTGGGCAATGCGGTAGCTGGCGTAGGCAATGCAGGGCGCCGTGTTGCGCCCGATGGGCTCGCCCAGAATCTGGTCGGCGGGCAGCTCCGGCAGGTGTTCGTGCACCAGTTCCTGGTAGTCCCGGTTCGTCACCACAAAGATGTTTTCCGGCGGGCACACGGCGGCAAACCGGTCCACGGTGAGCTGCAGCATGGAACGCCCCACGCCCAGCACGTCGTGAAACTGCTTGGGGTGCTGGGTGCGGCTGAAAGGCCAGAAGCGGCTGCCAATGCCGCCGGCCATCACGATGAGGTAGGTGCTTTGCACGAGTAATGGAGTAATGAGGTGGTGAAGTGGTGAGGCGATGGTCAAAAGATGCGCACCGACACCCGCACTTTTTTGGTGGGAATGTAGGGAACAAAAGTGCACCAAAAAGCCGTAGCACTCGCCCGTACCACAAAACACACCACCGCATACACGAGTCCTTCGCGCAATAAATCGTGCAAGTGGATAAAGCCGGCAAAAGCACTGCCGCTGGCCGTAGTCTAAGCGTAGCGACGACTGCGAGCCGATGGTAATGGGAGTTTGTAACTCGTCCGTCATTACGCAACGTGCACGAGCACGACTGGCAGCTACGCTGCTGTGAGTTGCAAACTTACCTTACCTTTTGACGCGTAGTCGCCGCTACGCTTAGACTACGGCCAGCGTGCAATTGTGCAAGTTCAGGAATCGGAGAGCGGCCGTTACGCTGCTTCAGTCTTTTCGTCACGCCATTGATGTTCCCTCAAAATTGCGTGAGAAAAGCGGGAGAAGTCGGTGCTGCCTGGTAGCTTCTGTATCTTTCGGTTCTACTGTTCCTATTCCGATGTCTGCTGTCCATTCGCCACTTACTTTGTTGCTGCGCTGCTTCCGCTTCGGGGGTGGTGGGCTGCTGGCTGGGCTGCTACTGGCTGGCTGCGCGAGGCACACGCCGCAGGTGGCTACCAATTTCCTGAGTTTTAGCCCGGCGCACAGCGTTTCCGGCTACGTACTCGATGCGGTGAGCAAGCAGCCGCTGGCCGGAATACCCATTGCGAGAAACGGTGCCCAGACCACCAGTGCCAAGGACGGCTTCTTCCAGTTGAGCTATCCTGCCGCCAAGCAGCAAACCTACCACTTCGATAAGGAGGAAGAACTAGCGGTTGAATTGCCCGCTTATGCCGGCCGCGCCTACATTCCGGCCGATACAACGCAACGCATCATGCTGCCGCTGCTGCACAACCTTTATCGGTTTCCACCCGACGGAAACTTGCGCCCGGCCGATTCAGTCCATGTTTCGCCCTGCACCGCGCCGTGGCTGGGATTGCCAGGTACCCAGCGGGCTTTTTTAATTCAGGACAGCAGCATCCACCAGCCGCGTAAGCTGCGGGCAATTACTTTTCGCATTAGCGAGAATGGATTCGACCGCGAACCTTTCCGGATTCGGCTTTACCGATACAACGGCTCCGAGCAGCCGCCAGGCGAAGATTTATTGACGGAAAACTACGTGGTATCTGGGGCAAACAAAGAAACGTACACCTATGACCTGAGCAATGCTAACGTCATCCTGCCAACCGGTGGCTTTTTTCTGGCCTTGGAGTACAGAATTGGGGGCGACCACTTTTACGTGCAGGAACACATGGTAGGCTACGTTCCCGTTGGTCCGCTGCTGCGCCCGCCCTACGCTTTCGCCGATACGCGAACCTGGACTTATACCATCGGCAAAGGCTGGCAGCGCATCCCCACAGCGCAAACCTGCTGGCCCCGCTACGAAAGCGCCTTGAGCGTGGAAGCGGAGCCCGCCCGCTAGCCAGCTGCCCTACACCAGCCCTTCGCGCAACAAATCGTGCAAATGGATAAAGCCGGCAAACGCGCCGTCTTCCGTTACGACGAGCTGCGTGATGTTGCGCTGCTGCATGCGCACCAAAGCTTCGGCGGCAAAGTCTTCCACGTCGATGGTAGCGGGCTGGGGCGTGAGAATGTCGCGCGCCCGGAGTTGTTCCAGGTCCGAAAAGCTACCGAGCATGCGGCGCAGGTCGCCGTCGGTGATGATGCCGGCGAGCTGCCCGGCCGCGTCGAGCACAGCCGTGGCGCCGAGGCGCTTGCCCGATATTTCGAGCAGCACGTCTTTTAGCGAAGCATCGGCGGCTACCTGCGGGCGCTGGTTCTGGCGGCTCAGGTCGCCCACTTTCAGGTAGAGGCGCTTGCCCAGGGTGCCGCCGGGGTGCAGGCGGGCAAAGTCGGCGGCGGTGAACTGGCGGCTTTCGAGCAGGCACACGGCCAGGGCGTCGCCCAGGGCCAGGGCCGCGGTGGTGCTGGTGGTGGGCGCCAGGTTGTTGGGGCAGGCTTCCTTGTGCACCGGGGCGTGCAGCACGTAGGTGGCCTGCTGGCCGAGGTAGGAGTCGGCGTTGCTTACCAGCGCGGCCAGCGGCACGCCCTTGCGGCGCAGCAGCGGCACCAGCACCTTGATTTCGGGCGTGTCGCCGCTCTTGCTGATGGCCACCACAAAATCCTCGGGCTGAATCATGCCCAGGTCGCCGTGAATGGCATCGGCGGCGTGCATGAACAGGGCGGGCGTGCCGGTGCTGTTGAGCGTGGCCACGATTTTGCCCGCGATGTGCGCGCTTTTGCCAATGCCCGTGACCACCACGCGGCCCTTGAGCTGCAGAATGGCCTGCACGCAAAGCCCGAAATCGGGCGTGGCGGCGAGGGCGTTGGCCACGTCGAGCAGGGCGGCGGCTTCGGCGTGCAGCACCTGGCGGGCAATGGCCAGCACATCAATAGCGGCAATGGGCAATTCGGCGGAATGCGGGGAAGCGGGCATGGACAAAGCAAGTGGGAATAGCCGCAAAATTGGGGCATAGAAACTAAGCCGGGCGGCGGGCGTCGACCGGGCGATGGTCTGCTCTTCTCCCGGCCTTCAGCCCCCATTCCGGCGGCGGTTGCCTCGGGCGCAGAAGCGCCGGGTTCCAATGTGATTAAATTGTTTTCCACAATTCACGAAAAACTCCATTTTTTACGCTGAAAAAGCAGGTCCGTGCTTATCTTCGTAATGAACCGTGCGTCTGCACGTATGCCACCTGAGCGCCTGCCCCATGCCATCTGCTGCCCTACAAGAAGCCCCGACCCGCGTCGCGGTGTTAAAAGACACCCTGAAAAAAGTATTTGGCTACGGCCAGTTTCGAGGCACGCAGGAGGCTGTTATTCAGAACGTCCTGGCCGGGCACAACACGTTTGTCATCATGCCCACCGGCGCCGGCAAAAGCCTGTGCTACCAGCTGCCGGCGCTGGTGGTGCCGGGCACGGCCATCGTGATTTCGCCGCTCATCGCCCTGATGAAAAACCAGGTCGACCAGCTGGCCGCCTTCGGCGTGAATGCCCAGGTGTACAATTCGACGCTGACCAAAACGGAGATGAACCGGGTGAAAAAGGACGTCATAAACGGCGACGTCCGCCTGCTCTACGTGGCCCCCGAAAGCCTGACCAAGGACGACACCATTGACTTCCTGCTGAAAAGCACCATCAGCTTCGTGGCCATCGACGAGGCCCACTGCATCTCGGAGTGGGGCCACGACTTCCGGCCCGAGTACCGCAAGATTCGCGGCATCATCGACAACCTGGGCGGCAACGTGCCCATCATTGCCCTCACGGCCACGGCCACGCCCAAGGTGCAGCTCGACATCCAGAAGAACCTGCAAATGGACGACGCCAGCGTCTTCAAAACCAGCTTCAACCGCACCAACCTCTACTACGAGGTACGCGCCAAGCACAACACCAAAAAGCAGCTGATTCAGTACGTGAAGCAGCACAAGGGCAAGGCCGGCATCATCTACTGCCTGAGCCGCAAGAAGGTGGAGGAAATTGCCGAGCTGCTGCGCGTGAACGACGTGCGCGCCCGCCCCTACCACGCCGGCCTCGACCAGCAGGTGCGCATCGATAACCAGGACGCGTTTCTGAACGAGGAGTGCGACGTCATCGTGGCCACCATTGCCTTCGGCATGGGCATCGACAAGCCCGATGTGCGCTTCGTAATTCACTACGACGCGCCGAAATCCATCGAGGGCTATTACCAGGAAACCGGCCGCGGCGGCCGCGACGGCCTGGAGGGCAACTGCCTGATGTTCTACAGCTACGACGACATTCTGAAGCTGGAGAAGTTCAGCAAGGACAAGCCGGTGACCGAGCGCGACAACGCCCACCAGCTGCTGGCCGAGATGACTAACTACGCCGAAAGCGCGGTGTGCCGGCGGCGCCAGCTGCTGCACTACTTCGGCGAGCAGCTGGACACGGATTGTGGCTTCTGCGACAACTGCCGCCACCCCAAGGAGCGGTTTGAGGGCGGAACGGCCGTGGGCCTGGCCCTGCGCGCCGTGGTCCAGACGGAAGCGCGCTTCAACCTCACCCACATCGGGCAGGTGCTGCTGGGCCTCAGCAACCCGCACATTGTGAGCTACGCCCACAACGCGCTGCCGGTGTACGGCCAGGGCAAGGCGCTCGGCGACGCGCAGTTCTGGCACTCGGTGCTGCGCCAGTGCCTGCTCAACGACTTTTTGGAAAAGGACATCGACAGCCTCGGCCTGGTCCGCATCACCGGCAAGGGCATCGATTTCATCGAAAACCCACGCGCCATCACCCTCACCAAGGACCACAACTTCGACGAGGAGCAGAAGGCCGACGAGGAAAAAGAGGAAGTGCAGCAGGCCGCCGGGCACGACGAGGCCCTGTTCGCGCAGCTCAAGGAGTTGCGCAAGCAGGTGGCCAAGCAGAAAAACCTGCCGCCCTACGTCCTCTTCCAGGACCCCAGCCTGAAGGAGATGGCCACCACCTACCCCACCACCCTGCACGACCTTACGCACGTGTCGGGCGTGGGCCAGGGCAAGGCCCAGAAGTTTGGCGCGCCCTTCGTGGCCGCCATCAAGAAGCACGTGGAGGACAACGACATCGAAACCGCCGAAGACGTGGTGGTGAAGTCGGCCGTGAACCGCTCGAAAATCAAGATTTACATCATCCAGCAAATCGACAAGAAGATGATGCTGGAAGACATTGCTTCCTCTAAAGGCATCGGTATGGCCGAGCTGATGGAGGAAATCGAGCACATCTGCTACTCCGGCACCCGCCTCAACATCGGCTACTACCTCAACGAAATGGTGGAACAGGACCGCCAGGAGGAGATTTACGATTACTTCATGACCGCCACCACCGACAACATCGCGGTGGCAATGAAGGAGCTCAGCGAGGACGACTTTACGGAGGAGGAGCTGCGCCTGGTACGCATCAAGTTCCTGAGCGAAGTGGCCAATTAATCTTCGCCGGGCAGGTTATTGAAGTAAGCAAAGGGCTCCGCATTTTCATGCGGAGCCCTTTGCTTGTGCCAGAAGCCAACAGATACTGAAAAAACACCAGAGCGGGCAAGCAGGAGGCGGCGAGAAATTGTACAAAAGGAAGTAGCGCCCCAAAGACTGCTGTTATCCAACCGAATTAACGTATTTAAACTGGTAAAAATTAAATATCTTAGCGGTTGAGTCCTTATCACTAACCATCAACCGTATGGGAAATCTGATACGCTATTTGCTCCTGGGGATGGTTTTACTGGCTGCATACACGCCCAGACGGACTTTGGCGCAGGCCACGGACACCACCCGAACCCAGACAGCGCTGGCCGATACGGCCCAGGTGCTGACGCCCACCCAAGTGGCTGAGCAAGCCTATCACAAGGGCCTGACCAGCTTTGGGGCCAGTGACTACGCCGCCGCCCTGGTCAGCCTCAGCGCGGCCATCGCGGCCAAGGCCGATTTTGCCCCGCCCTACGCCACGCGGGCCGCCGCCTACGCCGCGCTCAAGGAATACGACCTGGCGTTGGCCGACTACAACCAGGCCCTGATTCTGGAGCCGGAGAACTACGTAGGTTTTCTGGGCCGGGCGCAGGTGTACGAGGCCAAGGGCCAGCTGTCCGAAGCCGAAAAAGACTACTCCGAAGCCCTCAAGGGCGGCACCGGCTTCGGCACCGCCTGGTACAAGCGCGGGGTGCTGCGCTTTGACCGGGGCGAATACCAGACCGCCCGCGACGATTTCGACGGCGCCATTAAGGCCAACCGGCAGGATGCCAACGCCTACCACGACCGCGCCAGCACCCAGCAAATGCTCGGCAACTACCTGGAAGCGACTTTGGACTACACCACGGCCCTGGCCCTGCAGCCCACGCTGCTGCCGGCCCTGCTCAACCGCGCCGCTGCCCAACGCCACGCCGGCCAGCTGGCGCAATGCCTGCGCGACTACGACGCCTACCTCAAAGCCAAACCCGACGACGTGCTGGCCCTGACCAACCGCGGCTGTGCCCGCTACGAGAAAAAGGACTTCAAAGGTGCCGTGGCCGACTTTACCCAAGCCATTGCTCTCGACGCCAGGTATCTACTGGCCTGGAACAACCGGGCCGCGACCTACCTTAAGCTGGAAGAATACGGCAAGGCCGAAGCCGATGCCACCCAGGCCCTGACTGTGGACTCGGCGTACGCCGAAGCCTACCTGAACCGCGGCCACGCCCGCGAAATGCTCCGCAAAACCGACGAGGCCTGCCAGGACTGGCGCCGGGCCGCCGCGCTGGGCATCGCGGCCGGCCACAGCT
>JAYSZD010000429.1:0-4096 GCA_043738185.1 Hymenobacter sp.
CCAACGGGCCTGCACGCATTGCCCCGCTATTTTTCGCTGAGTACCATCGTGCTGGTATTCAGTAGTTTCGTGGTTGCCCAGGCGCCCCGGCTTTACCAAGAGGAAGACCTGGGTACGCTGGTCCGCTGTCTGGGTGGCACGTTGCTATTGGGAAGTATTTTCGCGGGCTTGCAGGTATTAGGCTGGCGTGAGCTTTTCGCCAACGGGGTGCCGTTTCAGGGGGATGCCAGCAACAGCAGCGGTCAGTTTATCTACCTTATTTCGGCGCTGCACGTAGCGCACTTGCTGGGCGGTATGCTGTTCTTGTTAACGCTGCTGCTGCGGGTTGTGCGGGCCAAGCGTGACGCGGTGCGCGGCCTCGTCTTCATTCGCAACCCGTACCAACGCCGCCACTTAAAGCTGCTCGGCACCTATTGGCACTTTGTTGATGTGCTGTGGATTGCGCTTTTCGCCGTCTTCCTGTTTTTGTATTAAGCATTGAGCTACCAGCCGCAAGCTTCGATGTTTTCCATGACGCTTTACGGGAATTTGCTGCGTGTTTGTATTTGAAGCTGTTTAGGAAGTCGTCAATTGGTCATGCAGAGCGTAGCATCTCGCTTGCACCGTTGAGTCCATGCAACGATACGAGCGAGATGCTTCGCTACGCTCTGCCTGACTGGTAAACCACGTTTGCTGACTGTCTAAACAGCTTTTTTGCCAGTGTTTGATTATCCAATGGTAAATACACGATGAGCTGATTGGGAATCAGAAAGCTTGCAGCTCAACGCTACTTTACCACCTCCAGCCAGCCCCGGTATTTTCGGCCATCGGTGTAAGTAACGAAGTAGTAGTACATACCCGCGCCGTCCGACGCGGCCCACCGGAAATTCCGGTCCGATGACGTGAAGACCTGCTGGCCCCAGCGGGTGAAAACCCGGACATTGGCGAACTGCATATCGCAGAAATTAGGCGGCAAATCCGGCAGCCGGAACTCGTCGTTCTGGCCGTCTTGGTTGGGCGTAATCACGTTGTAGAGCTTCACCGCCAGCGAATCCGGGTTCGTTACCCGAAGCCGGATGCGTTGTATCTGCGGCAGCGGCTTGCACGTGGCATCAAGCAGCTGGAAGGTCACGGTGAGGTTGCGGTGCAAATCAGCGGCGGCACAGCTCACTTCCCAACGAAAAGTACCATTGGCGGCGCCCACGCCGTTCTGAGCTTCGAAGCGCATGCCGGCCAGAGCCAGGTCAAAGCCTTCCTTGCCGTTATCGAGGCTGCCGGTAGCCGTTAGCGTGAGTCCGTCGCGGTCGGGGTCGGTACCGCTGAATGTGGCCGTGTAAACCTGGCCCAGCGGCAATTCCACTACCGGAGCCTGTTCCGCTGCCGCTGCGGGCAGGGTGGAGGTGAGCACCGGCGGCCGATTAGCGTAGCGCACCACCACGGGCACGGTGATGGTCGTGGCCTGCCGAACCCCGCAAGGCGCAGTAACGGCCGTGAACTGAAAGTTGAGCACCGAATCGCCCCCCACTGCCCGGCAATCGACCCGCCAGGTGAAGCGGCCCTGCTGCTGCGGACCCGCCGTGCCCTGCGCAAGTGCGGCTCCCACATTGGCCGGGTCGAAGCCCTGCCCCGCCAGCTCCAGTTGCACGTTGTCACCGTCCGCGTCGGAGCCAAGCACGTCGAATGCCAGCAAATCGCCCACCCGAACCTGTAGCGGCCGGCCGGGCCCGGCGGTGGTAGCGATGGTGGGCGCCGCATTGGCCGGGGGCGCAGCCAGAAAGGCCACCCGCACCGTGTCGCGTTTGGGCTGGCTGCAGCCGTCGTCGGCCACCACCACATCCAGATAGAACACCCGGCCTTCGGTATCGATGCATTCCGGAAAGCACAGCGTGGTGCTGAGGGTATCTGGGGCGCCCGGCATGCGTACCGTGCCGCTGCTGGCGCTGGTGAAATTGGGCAGCAGCCCCGAGAAATTTATCGGATTCAGCGATAAGCTTAGCCGGGAGTTGGGGTCGGGGTCGGTGAAGCGGAGGCGGACGCAGCGGTTGCCGCCCGGCAGCAGGCGTAGGGTATCGCGGCCGGGCCGGTACGGCACCCGGCCGGTGGGAGCGGGCAGCAGCACCAAGCTGGGCGCGGCGTTGGTGGCGCAGTCAAGCACTTTGAGTTGGAAGTCGCGGCGCGTCTCGCCAATTTTCTCGCCCTCCCGAAACTCCGTGCAGCGTACGCCAAACGCAAACAAGCCGGTCGTGGCGGGCCGCACCGTGAGACGGCCCCGAAGTGGGTCGATGGCGAGGGTGGGCTGCCCCGGAATCTGATTGGCGGTGCCGAGGCCCGCATTCCACTGAATGAGGTCGTAGGGAGCGGCACTGGCCGTGGCCGGCTTGGGCGTCACTTCATCGGAATTGCCGTTCAGGGGCGTCACCAGGTCGTAGGCCAGCGAGTCGCCATCGGCATCCCGGCCCCCAAAATCAAAAGTAAACAGCTCGTTGCGACAGGCATAGTCGGCCAGGGCCGGAAACAGGCCCGGCGTAGAGTCTCGAAACGGCTGGCCGCGCCGCACCACCGCCGGAAACTCCAGATAAAAAACCTGGGCCGCCTTATCGGGGGCCACAATGTTGCTGATGTCCTCGTTACGGCAGCACCGCTCCACGGCCACGTAGTAGCCTTGAGCGTTGGCGTACGTATTGGCCGGTAGGGTAATGGCCCGGCTGTATACCATTTTGCGGGTGCTGAGCAGGGGCGAGGCACAGGCCGGGATGGTGTAGTCGACGAGGGCGTTGGATAAGAGCGGCAGCAGCACGTTGGTGATGCGCCGGTTGCTGCCTTTCTCGAAGATGGTGGCTGTCAGGTCCGCATCCAGCGCGCTGGACCTGCCGTTTACGACGTCGAAGTATAGGTTCACCAGCAGGGTGTAAGAATCCCCGCCGCTGTGCTTCAGCTCCATTTCGCCGCCCACGATGTGCGTGGCTTTTGCCGGGGCCGCAGCTAGTAGCCAACTACCCAAACACAGCAGGAAAGCTGGCCAACCGGCGCCGGGCAGTGAGAAGCGAAAAGGCATCGGACAGGGCAGGAAGTGTACTAAAACCGGAACAAGCCGAAATATACGGTGGTAAAACCAACTTCTGGCCGTTTGGTGGTGTTCGCGAATCAGCGTCATGCCTCGGCTGAAACGGGCCATTTGGCCGGCGCCGGGCTACCTTCGGGAGGCCGGCGGGTTTTGCCAGTTCCTTTTAAAACAAACTTCTAACAATAGTTACTTATTGCATGCGAAATCTACTTTGTACGCTTTTGGTCAGTGGCCTTTTTGGGGCGCCGCTCTCAGGCCAGGCTCAGCAGCCGCGCCTGCAAACCCTTAGCCAGGCCGAGCTGGACGGCGGGCGGCTGTGTGCGGCGGGCCACGCGCGGGCAGCCCAGCGGTCGGCCACTGCCTCGGTTTCGCACCGGGCCAAAATGGAGCGCTACGACGTAAAGTACTACAAGCTGGACGTGGCCATGGAAAACACGTCCCTGAATGTGGCCGGCTCGGTGTGGATGCGTATTCGGGTGGGCAGCCAGCCGCTCGATTCCCTGGCTTTTGAGCTGTACCAGGCTCCAGCCAATTCGCCGTCCGGCACGGCCACGCTGCTCATCGACTCGGTGGTGGTGAACGGCCGGCGCTCGCCGGGCATCTTACGCCAGGGGCCCGACGCTACGGCCAAACTTGTCCAGCCCGCCCCGGCCAACACCCTGGCCGATGCCCGGATTTATTACCACGGCAAGGCACCGAGCGGCAACTCGGCGGCCATTGGCAACGGCCTGAGCAACCGGAGCCGGGTGAACCTGGACACTTACAACGGCGCGCCTACGTTTCCTTTCAACGTGACCTGGTCGCTGTCGGAGCCGTTTTCGGCGCACGAATGGTTTCCCTGCAAGCAGGTGCTTACCGATAAGGCCGACTCATCGGATGTCTGGGTCACGACCGCGCTGCCCAACAAAGTAGCGTCCAACGGCGTGTTGGCGCGCACCGTGCCGCTGCCCGGCAACCGGGTGCGCTACGAGTGGAAATCCCGCCATCCCATTGCCTACTACCTGATTTCAGTGGCCATAGCGCCCTACCTCGAATACGTGAACTACGCCAATC
>JAYSZD010000430.1:0-4092 GCA_043738185.1 Hymenobacter sp.
CTACTCACGCCCACGGCGTCCACGTCTTCGCGCGCAATTTCTTCCACGTGCAGGCCGTAGCGGTCGGCGTGCTGGCGGAGGTAGTCGAAACCGCCCTCGCGATTTTTGCCAAACCGATGGTCGTAGCCGATAACGAGCTGCTTGGCGCCCACCGTTTTTAGCAGCAGCTGCTGAATGTATTCTTCCGACGTCCACTGCGCAAATTCCCTGGTGAAGGGCACAATCAGCAAATAGTCAACGCCCAGGTTGGCCAGCTTGTCAATGCGCTCATCCAGGGTGTTGAGCAGCTGTAGTTCCAGCAACTCGGGGTGCGACGGGGGCGGCCCCAGCACCAGCCGCGGGTGCGGCCAGTAGGTGATAACTACCGACGGCCCGCCGCTGGCCCGCGCCACTTCGAGCAGCCGCGCCAGAATGCGCTGGTGCCCCACATGAACGCCATCGAATGTGCCGCTCGTGACGACAGCATTGGCAAGAAATGGAAATTGGGCCGGGTCGCGGATGACGTGCATGAGAAAAAAAGAAGCGCCACGAAGGTAACGGGCGCTTCGCAGTCTGCCGCTTCCCTCAACCCCTTGTCCTGCGGCAGAAGCGGCGCTAGGGCGCAGTCAGGGGAATTATCAATAGGGCAAATCCCAATCCGTAAAATGTCCTGCAAACTACTCCAACGTCAGGCGGGCGCCCGTCGGGGTGACTTCCAGGCGCGCCTGTTGGCCCACCACCAGGGCCCGGTTATCGGCCTCGTGCCCCACGGGGAAGCCGTAGCCCACCGGGAAATCGTACAGCTGCGCGTAGGAATGGATGATTTCCTCGGCGGCGCTGCCGAAGGGAATGGCATTGTCGCGCATCTGCGAGAAGTGGCCCACCACTAGCCCGGCCATGCCCGTCAATTGTCCGCTGCGGTGCAAATGCAGCAGCATGCGGTCGATGTGGTAGAGGTACTCGTCGAGGTCCTCCAGAAACAGAATACGGCCCGCAAAGCTGGCCTGCGAGGCCGTGCCCGTGATGGTGTGCAGCAAGCTCAGGTTGCCGCCCACCAGCTCGCCGGTGGCGGTGCCGGGGCGGTTGAGCGGGTGCGCCGGGGCATCCAGTGGGAGCGGGGTTTCGCCGAAAAGTGCCCGGCGCAGGCTCTCCAAGGCCGCTTCGCCGCCGGCCTGGTGAAACAGCACCGGCATCACGCCGTGGATGCTGGCGTGGCCCAGGGCCAGCAAGTGGCTGTTGAGAACCGTGATGTCGGAGAAGCCAGCCACCCATTTGGGCTGTTGGGCAAAGCCAGTGAAATCGAGGCCGTCCACGATGCGGGCGGTGCCGTAGCCGCCACGGGCGCAGAGAATGGCCCGGATGCTGGGGTCGTTGAGCTGTTGCTGGAAGTCGCGGCGGCGCAGGGCGTCGTCGCCGGCAAACTGGTGGTGGTCGCCGGCAATGCTTGCGCCCAGCACCACCTCCAGGCCCCAGCTTTGGAGGGTGGCGATGGCGGACGCCAGCTCGGCGGCGGTTATTTTGCGGGCGGTGCTCACGATGGCCACGCGCTGGCCCGGCTGCAGGGAAGGAGGAAGCAGTATTGGCATCGAAATAAATAAAACGGCCGCAAGTAAAGCAGAGCGGGTCGGTTGCTGCGCGGCGGGAGACTTTTAGCGTCTGGTTGTTAAATTTGAACGAGCATCGCGTTACACCCCGGTCATGGCCTATGCGCCAAGCCTGGGGCTCGTCCTTTTCATCTTTCACTTCTTGGTTTTTCTATGAAAGCTACGCTACTTCTTGCCTGGTTGCTGCTCATTTGCGCCAGCCAACACGCTGCCGCTCAAACGCCCATCGAAGCCACGGGGGGACGGTTTGACCAGCCCATTTTCCCGGATGTGACCGTGACTTCGGGGGTGGTATATGGTTCGGCCCCCAATTTCGCCGGCGTGCCTACCACGCTGCGGATGGATATTTATCAGCCTGCCGGCGACGTAGCGCCCGCGCGACCAGTCATCATTTTCGCCCACCAGGGCGGCTTTTTCATTGGTTCGCGCACCGATGCCTACATGGTGAAAGTATGCACCCAGTTTGCCCGGCTGGGCTACGTTACGGCCAGCATCGACTACCGGCTGGGCTTTCCGCTTACGTTCACCCCCGACGACACCGTTCAGGTGGCTAAGGCTGCCATTCGCGGCATGCAGGACATGCGGGCCGCCGTCCGCTACTTCCGGCAGGACGCGGCCACGACCAACACCTACCGCGTGAGTCCCAGCCGCATCGTGGTGGGCGGCTCATCGGCGGGCGGCTTTATGGCTCTCGAAGTGGGCTACCTCGACAAAGCCAGCGAGGTGCCGGCCTACGTGGGCCTGGCCTCCCTGGGCGGCATTGAAGGCGCCAGCGGCAATCCCGACTACTCCAGCGCCGTGCTGGCCGTGCTCAACCTGAGTGGTGCCACCGAACAGCCCAGTATTATTGAGGCCGGCGACGCCCCGCTCTACAGCCTGCACGGCACCGCCGATAACACGGTGCCGTACTTCCAAGGCAAAGTGGGCTCGTTTTTGCCGCCCAAGTACGTGTACGGCAGTGGCCGGCTGCACCCCTACGCCACCAGCGTGGGCGTGCCCAACCTGTTGCGCATGCTGACCGGCGCGGGCCACGTGCCGTTCGAAAGCACCAGCGCAGCGGGCCTGGCGGCGGCCGAAACCGCATTCAGCGACATTCGCGACTTCCTGCGCCCGCTGCTGGCGCCCTTCACGCCGACGGTGTTTCCTAGCCTCGTTATTACTGTTGATACCGACGTGCCGGCGGGCTCTTATCAGGACATCACCATCAACAGCGGCCAGGCCCTGCTGCTGGGTAACGTGACGGTGCTCGGCACGCTGACCGTGGCGAACACCGGCGCGCTCAAAACCAACTGCTTTGTAGTGGACGGTTCCGGCAGCTTCGACCTGCAAGCCGGCGGCACGCTTGGCATCTGCGACCCCGCCGGCATTGCGGCCAGCGGCGCCAGTGGCGCCATTCAGAACACCGGTACCCGCACCTTCAGCGCCGATGCGAGCTATACTTACGAAGGCACCGCCAATCAGGTAACCGGTTCCGGCCTGCCGGCGCAGGTACGCGAGCTGGAAATTGCCGCTGCCACCGCCAATTCGGTTTTCTTAACTAATGCATTGGTTATCAATCAAAAGCTGATGCCCACCAGCGGAACCCTAAACAATGCCACGCGCAGCCTAACGCTGCGCTCCAGCACAGCCGGTACGGCGCTGATAACGCCCGGCGCCGGCACCGTGGCCAGCCCGCTCACCGTGCAGCGCTACATCGACCCCAGCGTGAACGCCGGCCTGGGCTACCGCCACCTGGCACCGCCTTTGGGCAACACCACCACCGCCAGCCTGGCCACCAATGCGTTCACGCCCGTGCTCAACACTGCTTATAACACCAGCGACCGGCCCGAGCTCGTGCGCCCATTCCCCACGGTGTTTGCGTACGACCAGCTGCGGACGCTGACCTCGCCGGCCACCAGCTACTCCTTCTTTGACAAGGGCTGGGCCGTGCCCACGGGCGGCAACGCCACTACCACGCCACTGGCGCGCAGCCGCGGCTACGCCGTGAACATGCCGGCTGGCCAAACCCTGAGCTTTACCGGCCCGCTGACCCGCAACAACGAAGCCATTGCCGTGACCCTCACCGCCGCCGCCACGCCCGAAACCGGCTGGCACCTGCTAGGCAATCCCTTCGCCTCGGCGCTGAATTGGGACAACGTGGACGTGCCTGCGACCATGAGTTCGGCCATGTACATCTTCGTGAGCACCAGTCAGTACGAAGGCCAGTACCGGGCCTACGTGAACGGCGTAGGGCCGCCCGCCGCGGCTACTATTCCACTCGGTCAGGGTTTCTTTGTTCGTACCCTCGTGCCCGCGTCCGTCACCCTGACCTTCCCGGTGAGCGCCCGGATTACTGATTTCGCGGCGGCAAACACCGCCACCGTGCAGCGCGGCACGGCCGATGCCCGGCCCCGCCTCCGCCTCACGGTGACCGACGCGGCCAAAACCGCTGCCTCCGACGAAACCTACCTCTACCTCGAAACCGGTGCCACGGCGGGCGCCGACTCACGCTTCGATGCTTATAAGATGC
>JAYSZD010000431.1:0-1682 GCA_043738185.1 Hymenobacter sp.
TTGCGTGGCCCAGCGCAATGCGGTCCGGGCAACCGTGAAATGGCAATTCACGCTTGAAAAAGCGCGCACCAAACTCGACCGGCACTATCAGAAAATTAGAGTAACTAATTTGCCTGACTAAGCACTAGGCCAAGGGTTAGGGCTACGCCGGCAAACAGCCGGGAATTGCATAGAAAGCGCATAGTAGAGGGTTAGATGCGTAAATTCACCCGCCAAGTTAAGACCTACTTCATTGCCGAAAATCAAACTAGTTGGATGCCTGGTACTAGCCAGTGTCCTCGCCGCCTGCGCCACTGCACGCAACCCCTACGCCCTCACCAACCGCTCTTACCAGCAGCAGGTGAAAGCCTACGCCGAGGCCCTGCGCGCCACGCCCGTGCTCACACTAGGGGCTGATAGCCTCCTGATGGGCCCGTACTGGGTGGGCACCACCAATTTCAACCTGCGCAAGCCTAACATAGTCATCATTCACCACACGGCGCAGGACTCTACAGGCCAGACGCTGAGGACTTTCACGCTGCCGCGCACGCAGGTGAGCGCCCACTACGTCATTGGGCGTAATGGCCGGGTGTTCCACATGCTGAACGACTATCTGCGGGCCTGGCACGGCGGCGTGGCCCGCTGGGGCAATGACACCGACATCAACTCCTCGTCCATCGGTATTGAGTTGGACAACAACGGCCTCCAGCCCTTTGCCGAACCTCAGGTAGCCAGCCTGCTGAAAGTGCTGGCGGGCCTGAAGAAGACCTACAACATTCCCACCGCCAACTTCATTGGCCATTCCGACATCGCGCCCAGCCGCAAGACCGACCCCAGCGTGCTGTTTCCCTGGAAGCGGCTGGCCGACAGCGGGTTTGGCCTATGGTACGACGCTGGCCCGCTACCGAGCCCGGACCCCGCTCCTCCCCTGCCACTGGATAGCCTCATCGCCATGACGGGTGTTCGGGCAGTACCGGGCACGATGCTGGTACCGGTGAATGCGGCTGTCATCGACGCGCAGCTGGCGGCGATAAATACTCCCGTTTCCACGTTCAAGCCCCAGGAAGCGCTACGTATTATCGGGTACGACACCCGGAATCTGCCCGCCGCGATTCAGGCCTTCAAGCTGCATTTTATTCAGCAGAATGTGAATACCCCGCTGACCGATGCCGACACGCGCATCCTCTATAATCTTTACAAAAAATACCTGTAAGGATTCCTGCTTGCTGGCGGTAGCACTCAAGGGCCGCTGATTAGGTAGTTATCGTGGTCAAATGACTTAATTTTACTTCATGTTAAAAGTATCGCAGCGCGGGCAGGATATGCCAGTCTCGCCGTTTCGCAAGTTGGCGCCCTATGCCGAAGCCGCCCGCCAGCAGGGCAGAATTGTGTACCCGCTCAACATTGGGCAGCCCGACATTGAGACCCCTGCCGCCGCTATGGCTGCCATGCGCAACGCCGACGTGCGCGTGCTGGGCTACAGCCACGGCGCGGGCACCGAAAGCTACCGCCACAAGCTGGCGGCCTACTACCAGCGGGCCAACCTGCCGGTGGCATTCGAAAACATTATTGTGACCACAGGCGGCAGCGAGGCCATTCTGTTTGCGCTGCTCACCTGCCTCAATCCCGGCGACGAGGTCATTATTCCGGAGCCGTTTTACGGCACGTACACTGCCTTTGCCATTGCGGCAGGCGTCACCATC
>JAYSZD010000432.1:0-32883 GCA_043738185.1 Hymenobacter sp.
CTCTGTTTCTTCGCGGATGATGGCCGCGTCCGTCAGTAAGGATTCTTGCGTGTGCATGACTTATTCGAAAACAGGCGCGTAGGTTTCGTCGAAGATGCCAGCTTCAATAGGCGTCTCATCATCCACCGCGCTGGCGTTATTGGTGTTGATGCGCTGGCCACGCTGCACGAAGTAGGCGGCCACATCCGGCAGCGCCACGGCGGCGTCCGGAATGCTCAGGGCCTGGCCAGGCCGTAGCGCATCGGTGATGGCCAGGCCGTTGGCATCGGCCAGGGCGAACAGGGCTTCGACCGAGCCGAGCTCCTGCAGGGCCACGTCGACTAAGCTCTGGCCGGCGGAAATAATGGATTGCTTCATGGGCGTTCGGCATCAATAAATAAGGCGGCATCGGCGCCGATGGCCACCTCGCGCACCTGGTAGCCGTCGCGCTGCAGCTGCACCGACAATTCCCGCTGGAGCTGCGCTTGCTCGGCCTGGCCCAGCGGCCCGCTCTGGTGCCGGCGCAGGCCAATGCCCACCAGCGGGTCCGCCCGCCAGTCGCCCTGGTTGGTGAGCAGCAGCAGCGCCACGTGCTGGTCATCAGCTTCGCCGCCGGCCAAATCACCGGTAGGGGACAAGGCCAGGTCGTAGGTGTCGTCGAGGAGCAGGTCGGTTGCGAGCATGGCTTAGGTAATGGAGCCGGTTTGAGCCGCCGCGGTACCGGTGGTAGTCACGGTGCCCGTGCGGATGAGGGTGGCCACGGTGCTCACCAGGTCGCGGGCGAAGTCGCGGCGGGCCTGCACGGCATCTTCCGTGCGGCCCGCCATGTCATCGAGCAGGGCCAGCACGGCGAGTTCGGCTTGTTCGGTGTTCAGGGGCATGGCTAAGGCAGTAAGAAGTTGTCGATGCGGCTGTCCAGCAGCGCCCACGCCGGGTCGGTCACCAGGGCGATGGTGGGCCCGGCGTTGGTGGTGAACTTCAGCCGGCGCACCTCTGCAATGAAGTCTTTTAGCAGCGTGTGTAGGTTTTCGCTTTCGGTCACGAACTGGTAATGGGTCACTTTGTCGGCCGAAATCAAAAAGGCATCGGTGGCCCGGTTCTCGATAAGACCCACCAGCACCTGCGCGCCCTGGGCGGGGTACACCCCGTTGAGCAGGGCCACGTCGAGCATTTCGGCATCGCCGTTGTCGGGCTGCACGTCGCAGGTGCCGGCGGCGGCATCCACGGCCGTCACCACGCCGGGAAGCACTAGCGCTTGCTGGCCTACTATCCGCTGCAGGGAGTCCTTTACTTCGCTGCTCATACTTTCGGGCCCAGGGTGATGGCCCGGCGGCTGCCGCCGGTACCGAACGATTTGCTGACTTTATCCACGGCGAAATCGCCTTCCCGCTCCGGGTAGTCGGCATCCTGAATGGTCACCACGTCGCCGTGCTCGACCAGGGGAATGCCGAACGTGGTGATACCGCCGCGGTACCCGTCGAAGCGCAGGCGGGCCAACTCGGCTTTGCCCCGCGCGATGAGCTCCGACTCGGGCACGCCCACGAAATTGAGCGTGCGCAGCTCGCCGTCGAGGAGGTCGCCAAACTCTTTTACAATGCGCTTGCGGCCCTTTTTGGCGCCTTCGATGTGGCTGATGCACCGCACTTTCAGCCGCACGTCGCGGGCGCGCACGTACTGCAAATCGTGGCCCACCACGTTGCCCTGCATGGCAATTTTGTGATGGGGAGCCGTGGCGCGGGCTTTGTACGGGTCACCCGCTACCAAGGTGCCCTCGCGGAAAAAGCAGCGGATGCTGTAATCCTTGCGCAGCGCATCGAGCACCTGGGCGCCGGTGGCCTGGCTGATGGTGAACTTGCCCAGGTCGGTGGCGCCCAGCACCTGAATCGGAAAGCTCAGGCCGTGCTGGGCCCGCACGTACTCCAGCAGCGCTTGCAGCGTCACCGAGCGCCAGCTTTGGGTCATGGGCTTGCGCTTGAGCAGCCACATGTCGTCTTCGCACTGGATTTCGGCCGGCGGCCCGGTTTTCACGCCCACCACGTAGCCGGTGAATTCCGTGCGCAACTGCCCGTCGTACCCGTAGCGCACCTCCACCCGGTCGCCCACCTGCACCACGTCGGGCAGCAGCTGCCGGCCCAGCACCAGCACCTTGCGCGGGATGCGCAGCGTGCAGGTATCGGTCAGGTCTTTCCACGAGCTTTCAATCGCTACGTCGGTAACGAAGTCCAGCTCCAGGGCGCCGATGGTAATATGAGAGGTGAGGCGAAGCATCAGGCAGTGGTGCGAGTCAGGCGGGGGGTGAGGCGGTCAATGCCGAGGCCGGCCCCCAGCTCGATGGGTTCGTCGCTGAGGCAGCGCAGCTCGTAGGCCTGCCAGTTGGTGAAGCCGGGCAGCGCGGGCCAGCTGTGGGACTTGATGACCAGGTTGCGGATGCCCAGAATCTGAAACAGGCGGCCGGTGACCGGCAAGGCCTCGGGCAGCGCAATCAGCTCGCGCAGCGCCTGCACCTCCCGGGTCGGGTAGCGCCGGGCCACGCGGCCGTCGAACGGGTCCGAAGACAGAATGCCTTTAATGGTCACCGCGTAGTCACCGTCGCTGATGTATTCCTTGACGCTACCGTTGCGGCCCTGCACCTCGGTGGTAACGATGCTCTTGTCTTGGCTCACTTCCACGAGTGGCTCATCGAGTACCAGGGCCGGCCGAAAGGCCGTGGCCGGGAAGGTCACCCGCGTAAACACGGGCAGGCCCAGCAAGCCAGTGCCCTCCTTATTGGGGGGCAGCGGTGTGCCGTAGAGGTCGGTGCTGGCCTCCTCGGGCTCGGGCTCCTGCGGCAGGGCGTAGCGCATCAGGGGCGAGTAGCCAAAGGCCTCCGCTACCAGCGCCCGGGCGTTGATGTTGAACTGCATGGTTACGAGGCGGTGGTCATGGCGTTGGCGTCGTTGAGCACGGAGAGCAGCGCCTGGCGCACGCCCGTTTTCATGTCCTCGATGCCTTCGCGGGCGGTTGATGTGTGAATGGTGGTCTGGCCCAGCTGCTGCACGTTGATGGTGATGTGGGTGATGCCCCCGCCACCCGTGGCAGAGGATTTAGAGCCCTTTCCGCCGCTTAGGCCGATTTGCGTATTATCACCTGCTGGCTGCGTAGGTGTAGTGCCGGGCTGCACACCAAAAAAGTCGAAAATGCTACTGCTAGAAGTAGTGCCACGGAATGCGTCTACCCCGTCTCCATAGGCTTCCCTGTATTTCTTTTTGATGTTCATTAGCTGATTAACCCCCTGAGCTATTTGCAGGGGATTAATGGTGAAGGCCCCGCTAATAATATTTCCCAGTCCCTTGAATAGCTCCATAGCGCCAAAGGCGAAGCCATACAAAAACCCACGGAAGCCCTCAAACGTGTTCCAAGCGTAGACCACGCCAGCCACCAACGCCGCTACACCGGCAACAATGAGGCCGATTGGGTTTAGGGTCATGACTGCGTTAAGAATGGCCATAGCGGTTGACCAGCCGCCCGTTGCACCTGCTGCGGCGATGGCTACAGTTTCATATAATGCCGTGGCAGCTGCCCAAGCGGCGGTTCGCAGAGCGGCTATTTTGATGTAAGCGTTATAGGCCAAAATGGCCGCGCCCACCGTTAGCACAACGCCCCCCAGCACCTTAAATGCTGTACTGTGTTCTCGCACAAAGGCGGTAGCCGTTCGCACGCCCTCCATTAAACGGCGCACCCCGCGCATGACAACCATAACAGCGGGCAAGGCCTCTTCCACCAAAACGGTTTTAGTTCTGAGCCACTCGCTATCAAAGCGGTTAAGGTTGGCCGTGAGGCTTTGCGAAGCCTTTGCCAACCCGCCACCAAACACCTTTTCTAGTTGCGCCCCAAACTTGGGCAGGAACACCGACGAAACCAGTTCGCCCTTTTCCATCATTTTGCCAAGTTGCGCCTGGGTAACGCCCATAGCATCGGCGGCAATTTTGAAGGCTCCCTTCAACGGTTCGCCTACCTGTCCCTTCAACTCCTCGCTCGCAACGGTGCCTTTTGACATCATCTGGCCTAAAGCGAGGTACACCCGCTTGCTTTCTTCGCCCGTCATGTTGAGAACGGTGGCCGCTGTGGCTACCTGCTGAAAGATGCGCCGGGTTGCTTCGCCCTGTAGCTGGGTGCCCATCATGGAGCCGGAAAGAGTGCTAAAACCCTCCTTTGCAGAAAGGGCCTCTAGGCCCATTTTTTCCGTGGTCCTGTCAAGGAAGGAAAGGCTTTTGGACCCTTCCTGTGCCGACCCCGAAGTAAAATTGATGGCATTATCAATGCCTTGGTATTTCGCTACATCGCGAACGCCACCCATCACGCCAGCCACGCCAGCGCCCATAGCCAGCCCGCCCAACAGCCCCATACTAGCGCCCATTCCGCTCCCGCCCGACTTACGCCGCCCTACGCTTTCGAGTCGGGCCATCCGCTCCTCTACGCGCTGAATTTCGCGGTTGGCGCGGGTAATGTCGGAGAGGTTGAGGGAAAGGTTACGGGTTTGCTTGAGCGTGTTGAGCTTGATTTCGAGGGCCGCGATGCTGGTAGCTGCTTTCGTAGTGGTGGCAATGATGCGCTGATTCGCGGCCGAAATGGTGTTGCCCATTGCGCCACCCGCACGGGTTGCCGCTTGCACAGCTTGCGTCACCTTATTGATAGAAGCATTGCCTACGACCCCGGCCTTGCGCAGTGGAGCCGTGAAAAAGTCCTTAAGATGCAGGGAATATGACAGCAGAGAGCCCATTAAGCCCCAATTTCCCGGCCACGTAGTGGCCCCTTGGCTTTTCCAGCGCAGTCACTAGCTTTTTTGCCGTGATTAGCGGGGGATTTTGCCGTAAATACTAAAATACAGTCCGGAAAAACCGGACTTAAAAGTCTCGAAAACCAGACAACTACTGTTTTGACGCCAGTAACGGGCTGGCGTACCTTTGACCCACTCGCGTTACCAACTCCCCAGACTAACGGCTACCCTTGAAAAAGGGAAAGCCCGGCTGCTGGACACAGACGGGCTTTCGAGAAGTGCAGGGGTTTTTGCGGAACCCTTTTACTTCATGCAAGATGACGAAGGACAATGCGAAGAAATTACTGCAAGCGGTGCCGCCGCTGGCGTATGAGTTTCTGAAAGGCGTGGTTAAAGCCGTTGGCTATTACCTCACCAATCAGTTGCTCAAGTAATTTCGGTAGGGCAGTTCGGCCGTGTGCCGGGCTGCCTTATTTTTTTGTGCGTGATTGAGCACAAAGGTAACGGGCCGTTACATATTTTCAATATGAATAATATGCTTCATACGGCCCTCTAACGCCGGGAGCCAAATGAAGGTTCTTAGACCCGTTTTGCGGTGCCGGTGGATATGCTTGCTGGTAGTCCACCCTGTCAACAAGCAACGATTGCCCCGCGCAAACGGTGGCCTATGTCGGCTACGCCGCACATTTAAAAAAGCTTTCAGGGCTTACTCTACACCCAGGCGGCGGGCTTCGTCAAGAATAAGCATTCGCACTAAAGAAGAGGTGCTGACGCCTCTCTTTTTAGCGACGGCCTTTGCGGTTTCTAACTCGGCAGGCTCTAGAACAACATTGAGTTGCTTTTTCCCCGTGACTTCTCTTTTATCAGCTTTCATGCTGCAAATGTACATATGAAAGATATAATTGTACTAGAAAAAATAAATTATATTTCTACCAATTAACTTTGTATTGTAGCAAAGTTCTAGTACATTTGTATTGTTCCAAAAGGGAATACTCAGCCAGACGAAACAGAAAGAGGCCAGCCGCGACAACGACTGACCTCCCGACAACAGCCGCGACAACGGCTGAAAATCTAGCCGAGGTTTTTACAAACCCCAGTTCACACCCCAAATGTACACCAACCAACCCGCCGCGACAACGGCCACCCCCCAATCTGAAGCCGACAAAGTAACCGGCCTTCGCAATCTCATTCTTGACCTGCTGCATGACGCGCTGCTGGTAACCGCCAAAGAATGGGAAACGGCATTGCAGCGCACTGCGAATTGCCAGAACGTTGCCACGCTCCAAAAGTGGTACCGCAACACGGTCATTGAAATCGCCCGCCGCGAAGAAGCTCATGCCGCCCCGGTGGTGTACGCCACGGGCGAACAGAAAGAGGAAATTATCCGCTTGCTGAATCACCCGGCCGTTTCCCGCCCCCGCAAAACGAAAGAATTGGTTGGCATTAACCGCCTGACCGAGGCGCAAGCCGTGGCCCTGATTGCTGACCTAACCGCCCTCACCACCACGCCCCCCACCCGCCCCGCTGGGGCGGGCTTGGTGGTCAACCGGGCCGGGCAACTCGCCGTGGCGGCGCTGAGCTGCTACGTGAGCAAAGAAGCCGCTGCGGCGGGTGGCGTGTCGGTGTCTTATGTCAAAGCAGCTTAAGCGGGCCGTGCCGATGAAAACCCCAAAATTCCCCAAGGCGCTGCGCAAAACCTGCGGCCATCCCTGCGTTTCGTGCTTCGGCATCAACCGCGCCGAAATTGCCCGCCGCGGTCCTTCGCAGCACGCCCCTGCCCTTGCCTTTGGCCTGTTGCCGCTCTGGGACCCCGATTTTGATGAGCAGCTACTGAGTGAAGTTTCTGACTGGCCCTTGTTCCGGCTCACTGCAGAGTTGCCCCGCTACCTGCGCAAGCATAACTACGGCCGCGAACTGGATTTATACGACTACGGCTACGTGGCCGACCTGCTGCGCGACGCGTTGGCCGTCGAATCGAAACCCCGCGCCGTGCTCTGCTACAGCCGCGCCCTGGCGTGGGTAGAACAGGCGGGCAAGGGGGCGCTGCTCAACTTGGATTCGCTCACCCGCCGCACCTAAGCACGATGCACGGATATGCGTACAATACACCGGCTGGGCAAGGCTCAGCCGGTGACGCGGCCCCGCTGCCGTTTGCCACCCCGGCCGACGTGCGCCGCCTGGAGCGCGAGTTGGCGGCCATGCGCCTGCTGATGCAGGAATTCATGAACAGCTTGGACGAGGAGGTGAGCACGGCCCAGGCCCTGAAAATCACGGGCATCAAAAGCCGCACCACCCTTATTGCCGAGCGCGACCGGCCGGGCACGACCCTGAAGTACACCAAAATGGGCCGCAGCACGGCCTATTCCCGCGCCGGGTGCGTGGCCTACAAGCTCGCCCACCGCATGGGCAGTGAATCAAGCACGGCCCGCCTGAATGCCTTTTTCGCTCAGCGATGACCCGCGCCCACTGGATTGCACAGCAGCACGGCCGAAAGGCCGTGCTGTATGTGATACGGCTCTACGGCAACGAGGGAGAAGCCCCGTTTTATAAAATCGGCATCACGTTTTGCCTGACCAGCCGCTTCCGTTCGCTTCGTTTTGCAGGGTACAAGTGGCGGACGGTGGCACGGTACGGCAACTGGAATGCCGCAAAAGTCTTCGATTTAGAGCAACAGTTACACGCTGATTTTTCTGCCCTGAGTTACACCCCCTTGCTTGCCTTTGCTGGGCATACGGAATGCTATTGTGAGGTTGGGCCGCTACTGGCGGCACTGCCTAGCGGGGCTTTTATCCTGAAATCAGGTATTGACATTTAACTGCTTTTTGTATGAGACTGAGAAAAACAACAGCTTCATTTGTTGCCGAGGCCCGCGCAAAGCACGGCGATACTTATGACTATTCACAAGTCGAATATTCTGGAATTAAAACAGCAATTAAAGTGGTATGCCCGCTACACGGCCCTTTTGCTATTATGGCTGACAACCATCTTCAAGGGAAAGGTTGTCAAGCTTGTAGCAAAGCCAATGCAAGCCGCCTTCGGACCCAAACCACTGGCACGTTTACAGAAAAAGCAATAGCCGTGCATGGCGCTGAAAAATACAATTACTCGCTAGTAAATTATGTTGGTACAAAGGTTAAGGTTACTATTATTTGTCCCCAGCACGGCGCTTTTAGGCTAGTTCCAAGCAATCACTTGCAGGGCGCAGGTTGCAAGCGTTGTGGCAATGATAAGCTGAGAAAAAGCCAAGCCGATTTCATAGCTCAGGCCCGCGCTATACACGGCGAAAGATACGATTTCGGGTTAGTGAGTTATCAGCAATCGGGCGAACTGGTAACTATTGTTTGTCCACAGCATGGCCCTTTTGAACAAACCCCCTACCGCCTTTTGCGAGGCCACGGTTGCTCAAAATGTACGAATGAAACCCGCCGCCCTTGTTGGTCAGCAAGGGCTTGGGCAAGCAGGCAAAAGGGCCGTGTTGCACAACTCTATGTTGTGAAGATGAGCCACGATGGAGAAGCATTTTATAAGGCAGGAATTACGTTGCAAGGGGTAGATGAACGCTTCAAAAGCGGCTGCCCATATTCTGTAGAACCTTTAGCTGTTTTCGGTTCTGAAAACGCCATATCTGTCTTTCAAGCGGAAGCCATAATTAAGAAACGACTAAAGGCGCTCCGATACAGGCCCAAGACGCGGTTTTGCGGCCATACAGAGTGCTACACCGATGCGGGGCCGATACTTGCCTTGCTGGGCGCTCAGGAAGGCGTCAGGCAACTACAGTAAAGCCATCAAATCAAAGCCCTAGCCTAATAAGCTGGGGCTTTTTTGTGCCTGACTTAAACTGCTTTTTTAATGTGCGCGAAGCGACATAGGCCACCGTTTGCGCGGGGCAATCGTTGGGACGCACACAAAAACAGCCCCGACTTCTCTGGTGAGGCCGGGGCTGTTTTTGTCTGTTGCAAGGAAGCGTTACGCCTTGTAAAGTATATCCTGAACCCTGGAAGAACTCAGGCAAAATTCGTCAGCTATCTGACTTACGATGTACTCACGGCTATACATGCGCGGCCGGGGCTGGGCAGTATAGCGGATGCGGAAGGCGTCGCGCAATTTGATGTTGCGCTTTTCAATGTTATTGACGCGAGTAGATGCAGCAGCAGCCATCTTCTATAATTTCAGCCGCCGCGCGGCCGCTCCTTTGCTGTTAGGTTTTGTTGAGGTTGCGATGCAGCCAGTTGGCCTGGCCGGCTTTGTCCTGCCACGTAAAGTCATCGAGCAGTTCGGGATGCGGAATGTGCAGGTAGTGGCTGATGAGGGCGTCTGCTTTCCGGATTCCGTCCTGGGTGTCTCGCTCGTCGACGGGCAGGGGAATTAGTTTTTTACCAACTCCCCGTCCAGCAATTCCACCAGCTGAATGGCTTGCATGGCGGCCGACATCTTCAGCCGCTCGTTACTGAGCACCTCGGGGTCACCGCCGATAAAGCAGTTTTCGAGAATAAATTCCCCCGCTTCCAGCGGCTTGGTCTGGGCGATGAGCGACATGGCCCGCGCCACGGTGGGGCGGTTGGGCTGTTTGAGGTGGCAGGTGGCCACCACGTCACCGGCCTTGTTTTTCAGGGTGAGGGTTTGCACCTCGCCGTGTTCGGCCTTGAGCTGGTCTAGCGTTTTTACTTCCACTGGATGTGCGAAATGATGAGTTCGTGTTCTACTTCGATGCTGGTGTCGCCCGACTTGATGTCGCGCTTGTTGCCCTTGAACTGGGCGTTCAGGAGCTTGTGGGTCACCGTCCGGTTGGCCGTGTTGACGTAGGCCACTGTGATGGGGAAGGGCGGAATGTCCTGCAGGCGGCCCGAGGGCACGGCTTCCACCAGGCGCTCCGATTCTTTGGCCTCCAGCGTGATGCTGGCTTTGCACTCGTTGGCGCCGTAGCCGCGGCTGACGGGGAAGATGCCCGAGCCTTTGTTGTCGGTCATCTCCTGCATGTCCTCGTAGGAGATGGCCGTGACGCCGTACACGGTGCGGCCCAGCAGCAGGGCGTTGATGTCGGCCCACGAGTACGCGACGCCGTTGATGAGGGGGACTGTATTCATAGCTTACGCGATGGATTTGGCGAAGCCGATGGTGCCCACGATTTGGCGGGCGGTACCGACTGGCACGATGGTGTATTGCACGTCCACGCGGCTGGTGGCCAACACGTCCTGGGCGGGGTCGACGTAGACATCACAGGCCGATATTTCCCCGTTGCGCTGCATGTTGGCTTCCAGGGCGGTTTTGCTCTTGGCTTCGAAGTCGCCCACGGTTTGTGCCTGTAGGGTGCCATCGGCGTTGAGCGGCAGCGGCCCCTTGAGGCTCGGCAGCAAGGTTTGGCGCACGATGCGCGCGGCCTTGTTGCTGGTGCGCACATTCTCCAGGTAAGCGTAGTCGCCGTCGAGGGGCGTGGCCGTGTGGGAGTCGTTGAAGTAGAAGCCGTCGAAGCCGGTGTGCTGCAGCGCGAACACGTAGCCCTTATCGTGCAGGCCTTCGAGGTCGCCGGCTACCAACTCGCCCAGGCTCTTGCCGTTGGCCAGGCCCGCGCTCAGGAAGCGGCCGTCCGTGGCCAGGTTGAATTTGTCGAGCCAGCCGATGTTCTCGTGCACGTTGGCCCGGCTAAGGGTGCCCAGCGCGGTGCCGATGGCTGGCACGCCAGGGCGGGTGAGGTGGTCGGTACCGATAACGATGGCCACGAACTCGGCCGCCTCCTCGCGCAGGTTCACCACGTCGGCCAGCGTCGCGCTCAGGCCGTGGCCGGCCACTAGGATAACCACCGGGCGGTGCTGCTCAAACTCTTCCACGGCCAGCGCCTGGGCCTTGGCGATGGTGGCCACCACGTCGCCGTCCAGGCCGTCGACGATGGTTGGCGCGTAGGCAGCTGCCGAGTCGAGCGACAGCGCCAGCTGCTTGATTTTGCCGCCGGCATCGAGCAGCAGGCGCTTGGCGTGGTTCTCAGCTTTGTCGGCAATGGTGGCCAGCGTCGTGGTGCGGGCCACGAGGCGGAGCCAGAGCACGGCGCCGGGGTTGGTGCGGTAAAACTCCGACACCTGGTAGTACAGGTCGGCGCTGTTGGCCGTGTCGTAGTCGGCATCGACCAATAGGGCTTCGAGCTGGGCCAGGGAGCGGAGCTCGTAGCTGGTGTTGAGCTGCACGCCGCCGATGACGGCCACGCCCTGGGTGAGGAAGCCGGAAATACCGTCTTCGGTGGGGCGTTGGCGCCCGAGGCCACCGCGGCCCCTTACAATGCGAACGTCAGGCAACATTAGTCGAGGGAATAAAGGAGGAGGGGATTGGGGGTGCCGCCATTGTGCCGGGCGGCGGCGGCGGCGGTGCGGAAGTAGCTCCCGTCACCCGTGCCGTAGAGCACGGCCACGCCCAGGGCGCGCATCGCGGCGCGGGCCCGGGCGAGGTCGGCTTTTTTAGGCTTCGGGCTCCGACTCGTCGCCATCGCTCTCGTCATCGGCCCCGTCGCGGGTAACCGTGGTGATGATTTTATCCTCCAGCGACTTGGCGTGGGATTTGGCCCACTGGGTATTGGCCTCGGTGAAGGCTTCGCCGTCGCTGGTCACGAGCAGCGTGTCGACATCGGGGTTGGCCTCAAAATGCGCGCTGTAATCGGTGGTGGTTTCAGGCGCATCGGCACCGGTAGCCGCTTTTTTCTTAGTCTTTCCCATGGTCTGGAGCAGGAGTAGTGGATGAATCTTTACAGGTCATTTGCGCCACGAAAGCGGCGGTGGCGGCGATGGTAGCCACTGTTTTGAGCAGGGGAAGCCAGGTTTCGGGCGTACTGCTCAGATGCAGCATGAATTCGGCCCCGCCGGCGATGACCACCGTCACGTTGCGCACCCGGCGCCAAAAGGCGGGAGTTGGGCCCGTCAGTCGGGCGAGGAGCGTTTTCATGAGCGGCGCAGGCTGAAGCAGAGAAGAATGCCCCCGACGAAGCCCGCCAGCACCCAGGCCCACGGCCAGGTGCGCGGGTCGTACCAGATGGCCGCAGGGCAGTTGCCGGCTTTGAGGCGGGTCACTACCGTCGTGGCGGTCACGGGCCGGGTGATGGCGTCGCGGGTAAGTTTGATGGTGTAGACGTTGCCCCGCTGCCAGATGCGCCCGTGCACGCCCAGCGTATCAAAGCAGAGCGTATCCGGGAAGTAGGGGCGCTGGCGCACCAGGCGGTGAATGCTGCTCTGAGCAGCCTTGCGCTGGGCCGTGTCGAGTTCGGCGCTCAGGTGGGCCAGCAGCGAATCCAGCTGCAGCGAGTCGCGCCGCTCGCGCACCACGTTGGGAACGGCCACGTAGCGCGTCTCCACCTTCACCGCTTGGATGGTCACCGTATCGTGCACGGTGATGGTATCGCGCACCGTTAGCGTCGGATGCGCCGTGAGCAGCGCGTCCAGTTGACGTTCCGGCGTGGGCCGAACCGTCGAGCAGTTGGCCAGGGCCAGCGAGCAGCAAGCAAGAATCAGCGCACGTCTCATTTAATCGTTGCTTTGGGAATGCCGAGGGCACCGCGAATGGCCGCCATGTCAATTTTTACATCGTTGAGGGCCTGGAGCACCTCCTTTTGGTTCTGGTCCTGCTGGTGCAGGCGCTGGTACACGTCCTGTTTCAATTCCTTCGCTTCCGCGATGTGCTGAGCCACGGTAGTTTCCGTGGTGGTCATGCGGTGCTCGTTGTTCAGGGCGTAGCCGAAGGCGGTGCTGCTGAGCAGCAGCGCGACGCCGGCGACCCACTTCACCCACTCACTGGATATGGTTGCGGTGCTCACGGTAGATTAGCTGATAGTGATAGTCACCGGCCGGCCGGCGTTAAGCGCCTCCTGCAGGCGCGGCATAAAGCGCGAGTAGGCATCCCGCGAACGACCCACGAAGTCCGTTTTCTTATCCAGGCCCAGTAGCAGGCAGCCCTCGGTATCGGCCGCCGTATTGCCGCTGTGGATGCGCACCCCTTCGAAGCCTGGTACCTTCAGCAGCAGGGGCATGAGCCGTCGAAAGCGATTGCTCATGTTGACGATGACTTTGTAAGTGCCAGCGGGTATGGCCGTCTTGGCATACACCTTTTTCTCGCCGGGCTTACGGACCACATCCTCCAGCACGTAGCATTCAAACGTGCCATCCACCGAGAGCTCCCCGATGGTGCTTTCCTTGGTAAAGACGGTGCGCTTGAGGACCAGTTCCATAAAATTTCGGATGGGGTTTTGCCGCCAAAAGCGGCCATCCCGGAGAATGGCCGCTTTTGTAGTTGTCTGGGCGGTGGCTTAGCCGTTATCCTGCACCAGGGCCACCACGCCTTTTTTGTCGGTGCGCAGCAGCTTCACGCCAAAGCGCACGGCGCCGTTGGCCAAAGCACCCAGGTACTGGGCCTGCGCTTCGTTGAGGTACATTTTCGGCGCACCTTCCACGCGGCCGATGGCGTCAGCAATCCAGAAGAGGGCGCTCTCATGGTCGGTGGCAGCGAGTGCCGAGCCCACGGCCTTGGGCGCCAGGGCCGCTGAGAAGTTGGCGCCGGTGCTACGCTTGTAGATTTTCAGGCCCATGATTTCGCCCAGCATGCCCTTGGCCAGAGCCGTGGTGTTGCCGGTCTTTTCGTAGCTGACGAAATCGTCAATCTTGAGAAGCTGGCTGTACATGGTGGCGGGCAGCAAAGCGTAGCGCTGGCCCTTCATGTCGGTGCGGTCAAGTAGCTCCATCGCGTTGATGAAGTCTTCTTTGGTCACGCGCTTGCGAGTGCCCGTCATGCCGGGCAACGAAGCGGCCTGAGCAGCGCCCGTGGTGCGGATGGTGTAGCCGGCGCCGGCAGCCGACATCTTGGCCAAAGCCGAGCTAGCAGCCATTTGGTCGAGCACGCTGGAGTGCAGGCTCAGGATGCTGGCTCGGCGGTCGTAGGCTACTTCCAACTCTTCCTGGTCACCCATTCGCGTGGGGTTCGTGGCCAACAGGTTCAGGGTCACGATTTCATTGCCACCCTCGATTTCTTCAACCGTCAACGGGAACACGGCAGGGTCTACAATGCCAGTCGGCAGTTGCAATTCCTGAGGAATCTGGTAGCTGGCAGCGGCCACACCTGGTGCATCAGAGGCCGTGTTGAGCAGCTTGGTAGCCTTGTAAAAGTCGTTATCCGGGAACAGCACCTTTTGCAGTTCGCGGGTGAAGATGCTGGTGAGCACATCTTCAAAGGCGAAGTTGCCGGCAACCTGGTGGGCCGGGTTAACGCAGGCGCGCAGTACCTGAGCACCGAACACCAGGGCAGTGGGTACCACGGGCGAGCAGCCCAGCGCGGCGCCGATGACGCCGCCGATGAGGGCAGCGAGGAATAAACCGGCGAGCAACTTGGCGAAAAGCAGCAGTTTCATATCAGAGGGTTAAAAAGTGCGAGAGGAGAGGGGGCAGGCACGCTGCTAATGGGGTGGCGGAATGGATTAGCCGACGTAGGCGTCGAGCAGGTTTTTGTACTTCTCGGGCTCGTTCTGGCGCATGTCCTTCAGGCCCTTGGGGTCTTCTTTGCCCCACTGGTCGAAGCCCCAGTCGTTGCGCGTGGCACTAGCACCAGCCGCAGCGGCGGCATTGGTGCGGCCGGCTACGGACTGCCGGCCGGGCATCTCACCCAGCACTTTGCTCGTGTTGGTGAAGTCAGCGCCCAACAGCGCTTTGTAGGTGTCTTTCTGGGCAGCGGTAATTTTGCCAGCACTCACGGCGCTGTTCACCGTCTCCTCGATGCGACGGGTTTGCTCAGAGGCCTGGCCGTCCTGCAGCGCCTTTAGCTGCTTTTTCAGCTGGTCGAGTTCGGACTCGTCATCGGCGCCGACCTTCACTTCCAGAGTGGTGCCTACCACTTCGTTTTTCAGTTTGCCAATGGCGGCCAGCGCCTCGGCTTCGGTGGCGTTTTCGGGGAGGGTGACGCCGGCCAGGCGCAGCGCGTTCTTTACTTCGTCGAGCTTCATCTCAGTGGATTGGGAAATAATGGACATGTAATAGCCGTGCATCGCCCCGGCGGCCATAGTGGCCTCAGGCGCGACGAATCCGGCTTTAGCGGGTAGCACGGCGGTGCAGTAGCCAATGGCCTGGGCCTCCTCGGCGCTGAGCCACGTCTCCTTGCGCATCATCTCCACCCACTCGTCAGCCGATTTGGAGGAGACCGCAGCGTACATCTCGGCCGTGGAGCGGTTCAGGGACTTGTGGGCCGCCAGGGCGCGCGTCAGGCCTTCCTCATTCACGTCGCCCAGGTTGTTGGCCACCTGGTGCATCATGAACTTGGCATGGGGCTGGCACTGGCGAACGGCACCGGCGGCAAAAACCAAGGTGGCGGCAGAGCCTACCAGGCCTTCGTTGACCGTCGTCACCTTGGTTTTGCTCATCAGGATGCGCGACTGCATGACCTGGCCCGCATTCCAGCTGCCACCTGGCGAGTTGATGCGGATGACGGCGGTGCGTGCGCCAGACGCCTCCAATTCGGTAAGGAACTGGTCCAGCATCGAGGCGTGGTACGGCTCGATGACTTCAAACAGGAGGAATTCGCGCTGCATTAGGGCCCAAAACTGCCCAGGTAGGGCGCGGGCGGCAAATTGGCCGGGATAATCACGGGAAATATTGCCGTGATTCGAGGGAGATTTTACCGTGATTGTGGAAGCCGAAAAGCGCAACGCAGCGGGCTAGGGCACATTTGGGGTACTTATGCCCACCAACCCGACCGAAGAACGCCAGGACAGCCAACGCAACCGGGCGAAAATTCAGAAAGAGATAGCCCGCATCATCCGCAAGGAAATGCGCAAGCCGACCGTGCAGGAGTTGGTAGTAGCCACGGGCTTGTCCGATAAAACCGTTAAGGCCCACCTGAAGCGGGTGAAGCTGGGCGACGGCAAGGCCAACGTGTTCCAGGCCCTTACGCCTCAGGTCATTTTCAAGCTCTACGAGCGGGCCACGGGCTACTCACACCCGGCGGTCAAGTTCATGACGGTTTCGATGGGCGCCGGCTGCGGCTCGTTGATTGAGGAGAAAGAATACACCGAATACTACCCCCCCGACACGGCGGCCGCCAAGCTGTTCGTGCAGCTGGTGGAAGGATTCACCGAGAAATCCGAAACCGAGATAAAAACGCCCGGCGGGTTCACCTTCAACTACGTCGTGCCATCCGACCCCAGCGCTGATGGCAACTAAAGGGAAAGCCGCGGCCAAAAAAGCCGCCCGTGACGATGCGGCCTATTTCGAATCGGCCGGCATCAACTTCCGGCCCAGCTGGAAGCAGCACCTGGCGTGGCAGGCGTTAGAGGATGACAGAACCGAAGAGGTGATGTACGGCGGCGCGGCCGGCGGTGGGAAGTCGTTCCTGGGCGCCTCGTGGAAAGTGTACCGCCGGCTGCGCTACCCCGGCAGCCGGGGCGTAACGGCCCGCACGCGCCTCATCGATATCAAGGAATCCACGCTGGTAACCTACTTCAAGGTGCTTGCTGCTTGGGACCTGGTGATGGGGCGCGACTACCGCTATGTTTCCCGCTCCGGAGCGCCGGAGGCGCTGGTATTTAGCAACGGCAGCCGCGAAATCTTCAAGGAGTTGGCCTACTCGCCCAGCGACGAAGACTACCAGCGGCTGGGCTCCCTGGAAATTACGGACTGCTGGATTGAGGAGGCCAACGACGGCGTGCCCGAGAAGGGTGCGGACATCATCAAAAGCCGCATTCGCTGGATGCTGGCTGACTTCGGCCTCATACCCAAAATGCTCATCACTTGCAATCCTGGTTACACCTGGGTGCGGCTCAAGTACGTGTATGATGCCGAAAACAAGCCGGTAGTCCTCAAGCCCTACCAGCAGGTTATTCAGGCATTAGTGACCGACAACCCGGACCGGGAGTTCGTTCGCATCTACAAAAAGAGTCTGGAGCAGCTCAAGCCTTACGACCGGCAGCGCCTACTGGAGGGCGACTGGAATGCCGTCGAGAAAACCGGTGGCGAGATGTACCCGAGTTTCGACACCGAGAAGCACGTGGGCGACTACGCCAGCACCTACGACCCGCAGCTGCCCCTGCACATTACGCTCGACTTTAACCTGACGCCCTACGTGACGCTGAACGTGTGGCAAGTGCGGGGAAGGCAAGCTACACAGATTGCCGAGTTCACCCAGGACGGCAAAACGAAGCTGGCCTGTCAGCGCTTCATGCGCAAGTTTGGCCACCACCAAGCCGAGGTGTTCGTGTATGGAGACCCGGCCGGCAAACACGGCGACACCCGCACCGAGCAGGGCAGCAACGACTTTACTATCGTGGTCAAAGAGCTGCGCGGGTTACGCAAGGTTACCCTGCGCGTGGAAGCTTCAGCCCCATCGGTGAATATGCGGGCCCTCTGGATTGATGAGATACTGGAGCATGAGCACGATGGCATCCAGCTTCGTTTTGATAGCAAGTGCAATGTGACGAGCACCGACTATCAGAAGGTGAAGAAGGCCAGCGACGGGAGCAAGGAGAAGAAGAAGATTCAGCACCCTACTACGAAAATCTACTACGAGCCCTACGGCCACCCCACTGACGCCAACGACTACTTCCTGTGCCGGTGCTTCCAGAATGAGTGGCGGGCCTTCCAGCGCAGCGGTAGCAACAAACCCAAGATGGGCACTCGTGCCGAAACCAACCAACGCGCATACTAATGAGCTTCCTCATCACGGCCGACTACGGCACCCTCATCCGCCAGGAGCAACTCAACATCGTGGTGTCGGACACCCCCGAGTCCTTGCCTCAGGCGGAATTATTCGCCCAGGAGTGCGTCGAAAGCTACCTGCGCAGCCGCTACGACGTGGGCCTCATCTTCGGCGCGCTGCCAGCGCAGGCCGCCATTCCCGCTGACGGCGAAACGCCGGCGGTGCCGGCGACAGCAGACCAGCGCAGCGCCCTCATCGTGACCTACATGGTGGACATCGCCCTCTACACCGTGCACGCCCGCCACGGCCGGGTGGCCATGCCCGAAAAGCGCATTGACCGCTACGACCAGGCCATCGACTGGCTCAAGGCCGTGGCCGCCGGCAAGCTATCGCCCAACCTGCCGCTGCTGCCCGTGTCGGAGCGCAAAGGCGGATTCAAGTGGGGCTCCGCCCCGAAACAAGACCTCAGCTGGTAACTCATGAACCTACACGAACGCCTCCGGGCCCAGGTCGGCGCCGTCGACCCCAATAAGCCCACCAAATCCGGCCGCCGCTCCGTCGCCGGCCGCATCAGCGAGTACCAGACCATGCGCCTGCGCTCGGACCTGAGCCACTGGCGCAGCGCGCTGGCCAGCGCCGAAAACATCTACTACCCTGACCGCGTGGAACTCTACCGCCTCTACCGCGAAGTGGTGCTCGATGCCCACCTGAGCAGCGTGATGGAGAGCCGCAAACTTAACCTGTTGAGCCAGCCCTTCAAGGTGGTGGCCATCAAAGGCGGCAAGGAAGATGAGAAGCTCACCCGCATGTTTCAGACGCCGTGGTTTTACCAATTCTGCGTGGAAGCCGTGGACTCCATTTTTTGGGGCCCGCGGCTGGTGGAACTGCGGCCGCCGGTGGATGGCGAGCTGGGCGGCCTCGATGTCATCCAGCCCGAGATGGTGATTCCCGAGCGGGGCATCATCCGGGATGCGCCGATGAGCCAAAACGGCCTGGCCTATCGGGAGGGCGGCGACGCGCAATGGATTATTCAAATTGGTGATTCGCGCGACCTGGGCTTGCTGCACAAAGCCATTCCCCACGTCGTGTGGAAAAAGAACAGCATGCAGGCCTGGGCCGAATACTGCGACCGCTTTGCCTTGCCCGTGCGCACGGTGGAGATGAATTTGCAGGACGAGGACCGGGTGGAGGTGGAAAACATGTTGAAAAACATGGGCCGGGCGGCTTATGCCATCCTGCCGCCGGGCGCGACCAACTTTCAGTACCACTTGCCGCAGACGTTTCAGCCGGGCGTGTTCGCTGGCATGATTGACCACCCCAACGCCGAGATTTCGAAGCTGGTACTGGGCCAGACGATGACCACCGACAACGGCAGCAGTAAGAGCCAGGGCGAAGTGCACGAACGTGTGGCAGAGAAGTACACGCTGGCCGATAAGCAGAAGGTGCGCAACTTGGTGATGTGGGAGTTGTGGGACCGCCTGCTGCTGCACGGCTACCCGCTGGCGGGCTTTGAGTTCAAGTGGGACGAGTCGGAGAACCTGAGCAAAAAGGAGCAGTGGGAGATAGTAGCGGGCATCATGCAGCACTCGGGCTACCGGGTGCCGGCCAAGTACATCACCGAAACCTTTGGCGTCACGGTGGAGGAGAAACCCGAGCCCACTTTGGTACCAACTCCAGCCCCGAAGGGTATCAACCCGCCCGCGCCGGGAAAGCCGGAGGCGCGGGCGTAACCGCACTCTACGCCCGCGCCTGCACCCATCACCACGGCGACCTCATCACCTCGGCCCGCGCGGCCGGCGGTGACGAGGAGTTGCGCGACCTATTCGACCAGCTGGCCCAGCAGGTGCATGCCGCCGGCGGTACGCCCGAGCAGCTGCACCAGGGCATGTACCAGGCCATCAACGACCGCCTGCAAAAAGCCGTCACGTTAGGCTTTGGCGACGCTGATGAAGCGCAGACGGCCTTTCTGCAGAAGAATGTGCAGCTGTTTTCGGGGGCCAAGACGGCCCACGAAACCAAGGCACTCACGAAGCTGCTGCTCGATGAATCGGGCGCCATCAAGCCGTGGTCCGCATTCAATCTCGACTCATTGGCCGTGCACGAAGAGTACAACGTGCGTTGGCTCAATGCCGAGTACGAGCATGCCGTGGCCAGTGCCCAGATGGCGGCCCGCTGGCAGGAATTTGCGCCGGGTGACCTACTCAGCTACCAGACTGCCGGCGATAGCCGGGTGCGTCCGGAGCATGCTGCCTGGGACAATATTACGCGCCCCGCTGATGACGACTGGTGGAACACCCACTACCCGCCCAACGGCTGGCTGTGCCGCTGTCTGGCCCTGGTAACGGGCGTAGGGGGGAAGCCCACGCCGCGCTCGATACTGCCGGCACTGCCGGACCCTGACCCCTTATTTGCCAACAACGTGGGCCAGACCGGCATCATCTTCCCGGAAGGTCATCCGTATTTCGCAGAGCTGAGCCAGGCCAGCCGCGCCCAGGTCGACCAGGCCGTAACGCCCACGCCTGAGAATCCGATTACGGGCATGCTCACCGTCAGCAAGTCGCTGGCTGGTGTGCGGAAAGAGGGCTTTACGGCCGCCCGCGAGGCCATGAGCAAGGTGCACACGCTGCCCGAGTCGCCCACGCCCAACAAGACGTTGCCCATCTCTTTTGTAAAAATGAAACAGGGCAACTTAGGTGGCTTCCGCTACGCCCCGTTGCAGGATGTGCCGCCGCCGTCGCTTCGCCTGTCCACCGACCTGGCCGATGCCGGTGAAATCGGGTTTACGTTGCTGCACGAGCTGGGCCACTGGATAGACTATACCTATTTGGACCTGCCACGCAACGTTACCATGGTCGGCAATGCCTTCGTTGACATCTTCCCCGTGCTGCAGGCAGTGGAGCAATCCGAGCTGTGGAAGTCGTACGAAATGATGTTGGCTGACCGCGCTACGTCGAAAATTCGCCGCGAGCACATCAAGGACTATCTCATGAAACCATACGAGGTGTGGGCTCGCGTATATTCGCAGTATATTGCTGAACAATCGGGCAATAGCAGCCTGATAGCGGCCTTGCAGCGCGGTCAGAAACGCGCCATTGCCGACCAGTGGAAGGACGAAGACTTTGCCTCGATAAGGAATGCTCTGCAGGCCTTGTTTGTTAAAAAGAAATGGACGCCAATACCTTAAACACCTTAACTCAACAGGAAGCCGAGGGCTCTATCACGGAGGATAACTTCGTGGAGCTGATGCGCGCACTGGGCGAGGAGGATGACGAGGAAATGGCCCGCCATATCTACCGCACGTCTTACGCTGCCCGCTTCGCCCCCACAACCGGCGCCACTTACCTCGTTTAAATGAAACTGGACCAACTGAAGAAGGATGCCGCGAAAGTGGCAGCCTTCCTGAAAGGTGCCCCTCGGGTGATGGGCCAGCTGGCGGTGCGCGAGTACGTAGCCAGCTTCAAGCGCCAGGGCTGGCTCAACGAGCGGGGCGTGTTCATCCCCTGGAAAACCCGGAAAAACGAGAAGCGCAACCGCTCGGGCATCTCGGGCCGCCAGTCATTTGGGGCGGGCGTTGCCGAGGGGCGGGCCATCCTGGTGCGCTCGGGCCGGTTGCGGCGCTCCATACGGGTAGGGGCCGTGGTACCCGGCGAGAGTGTCACCGTGTCCACCGATGCGCCCTACGCCCAGATTCACAACCAGGGCGGGCTCCTCAACGGGGTGGCCAGCGTGCGCAGCCACCGCCGGCGGCGCTACGATACCGATGAGGTGTCGGCGCCAGGTGCCCGCAAGGCCAAAATCAAAAGGACGCTGGTTGGCACGTCGACGGTGAAAGCCCACAGCCGGAAGATGAACACCAGGCTGCCGCGCCGCCAGTTCATGGGCGACTCGGCCGGGCTGACCAGCGACATCCGCCACTACTTCGATACCAACCTCAAGCGTATTTACAACTCCTGATGCTGCACTCCCTATTCCCCCAGCTCTGCGACCACCTGCGCGCCGCGGTGCCCGCCCTCGGCACCATCGATATCGACATGGCGCAGCTCGACTACGAAGACCAGGAGCCCATTCAGTACCCGGCGGTGTACATCGACCTGGAAAACGTGGCCTGGTCGGATTTGGGCGGCGGTATTCAGAAGGGCCCGGCCACCCTGCGCATCACGGTGGCCGTCGAGGTGAGCGAGGAAAGCTACGAGGGAGCCCAGGGCCGCGACAACATGCTGGAGCGGCTGAAGGTGATTCAGCAGGTGCACCAGGCGCTGCAGCATCACCAGGGCCTCGGCTTCGGGCCGATGGTGCGCACCGGTGGGCGGCGCGACCGGCCGCAGCATCCGGAGGCCTGGTGCTGGGCGCATGCCTACGTGACGGAGCTCATTGACAATGACGGGGCCAAGGAGCTGGCCAGCATCGAGGAGCCGGCGCTGAGCACCGCACCGGGTAGGCGGCCGGTGAGGGCAATGGAAGAAGATAGCTACGTACTGCCGATGTCATAGTAAATGGCAGAGTAATGTCACAGTAAAAAGCCCCGCTAGCATGTGCTGGCGGGGCTTTTTTGTTGAGTGCATTGTGGGCATTAGAGCCTCGATATACCGTTCGACATCATGTTTACAATCACCTCAGCTGCAAAATTGATATCGCGGATGTGCAGGTTGTCAACGTCTTCTTCGGTCAGCGCTTTGCCGTCAACCTCCAGCAGTTCAACTAGGAGGTATTTCACGAGCAACGTGTTGTCACCGTGAGCCTTGCTGAGAGCTTTAAAATAGTGTCGTCCATAGCCCTCATAAATTATGGCCTTTACGCCTGTGGGCAGGTCGGTTTTGGTGTAAACTGCTGTTTTGGTTTCCATGGCTCACTATACTTTCTGATATAAAATATCCTCCACCCTGGACATGCTCAGGTTGAACTCCTCGGCCAGCTGGCTAATGACGTACTCTCGGCTATACTTTCGTGGTCGCGGCAGATTGGTAAAACGCTCATAAAAAGCATCTCTGAGCTTCTTATTGCGCTTTTCGGTGTTGTTTCTTCGTGTCAGTGCGGCAGCACACATGTGGTGAGGAGCAGATAGAGGTACAACACACACAAGAGCGTGGCGCCGGCAATGGCCAGCCAGGTGCGCTGGCCGCCCGAGAAGTCATTTCGGGCCGTGGTGGTGGGAGATTGGTAGCCGTAGCGGTACTCGCGCCGGGCCGCTCGAAAGGCGGCCACATCTGGATTAAGGGTGCCCGGCAGGGTAGGCTGCTTCTGGTAGTGGTCCGCCCACTTCAGCCAGAGGCGGGAGAAGTTGTAGGCCTCGTCGTGAAACAGGGGAAACAGCAGCGCCGTGGGGACCAACTCAGCAAGCACCCACCATAGCGAGCCGTGCCAAGCGTAGAGCAACGCCCCGGCCGGGGCCAGGAGCGCGGCGGCGATGCGCTGCAGCATCATGTCGGTATGCTCATTGCGGACGAAGGCCTCGGCACCCCGCCGGCAGTAGAGCACTGCCTCGATAAGGCCGCAGAGCATGCCGAAGAGTTGGTAGAGCAGGGCCAGCACTACGCTTCCGGGGTGTTAGCACGCTGCCGCCACACCAGGTAGCCAACAAGGAGCGCGAGGCCACCGCCAATGCCGCCAGTGGCGTAAGTAGCGGCCGCCGCTGGGCTCACGATGAGGGCCACCAGCAGGAAGGCGACGAAGCCACCGAGGATGAGGTGCCAGAGGATGGCCGCCGGGTAGGGGACCACAAAAAAGAGGGTTTTGATAAAATTCTTCATGCAGTGAATTTCTTGGCAACCTGCAGACTGAGCAAGAAAATGCGGGTTTGTGTTGTGCTTAAGGCAGGCGCTTGCGGATGCCGTAAGTGGCGCAGAGGTCGCGCACCTGGCGGGCACTACGCAAGCCCAGCATGTGCGCCAGCTCCCCGGCGGTGTGGTGCGGTCGCAGCAGGCGCAGGCGCTTCACCGTGGCGCAGCTGTGGTACTGGTAGGGGCGACGGGGGCGGGCAAAGTCGAGATTGGATTGCATGAGCGAGGTTGGGCAATGGGGAAGTTTCTCGGAGTTTAGGAGGCGGGCATAGCGGGGGCTTCGCGGTCGAGGCTCATTGGGACAAGGCCTGCTGCCAGGCGAGAAAGGATGCATGAACCTGCGCCACGGTGCGGCCTTCGATGGCAAAGCCGCCGGCGCGCCGGATGCGGCTCAGGAAGTCGGTTTGTTCGAGGCTGAGCTTATCGGCGCCCACCTTCACTTCCACGGCCACGATGCGCCCAGTGGCCATATGGAAGCCGAGCACGTCCGAGATGCCGGGCGTGCTGCTGTTGGCGCGAAAGCACTGCCGGGTGGGGTCGTACACCCCGCCGTTGTTCTGCCGCCAGCAGTGGCAGCCCAACAGGGTGAGCAGCTCCACCACGGCGGCGGTGAGGGCATTGGCCGGGCTGGGGCCTTTGGGCTTGGCGCGGGCCGGCTTCGGAGCAGCTTTGACGGTAGCCGCATCCGATTGGGCCACGTAGGCCGGGGTGCGGCCCTGGGTGTGGTTGCGCCGGTATTCGGCCACGGGCATGGGGCGGGGGCGGTTCATAGGTCGCGCAGGTCGGGCAAGTCGTAGAATTCTTCCGCGCTCATCTTGCCGTCCCACGCCTTCAATAGCGGGCCTTGGTCGCCATATTGCTCGGCTACCTCCTCATCGGGCATGTTGACGGTTGCGGCCCTTTCCAGGTGCAATACCCCGTGCTTGAATCGGTAGGTGCGGATTTCAATAATTTCTTGAGATTGCTTTTCCATTTTAGAAGGCGGATGTATCGGGTGAGGTGGCGGGAACGGGCGTGCCGGCGGGCACGAGGTCGCAGAGGCAGCGGTCGGGGCGTTGGCCGCACTTGGGGCAGGCGGGGGCGAAGGGGCCGCTTTTAGTGCCCTCGCGAACAGGGCGCGTGCAGAGCGAACAGCCACCCTCGTTTTCGGGATGGAAGCACTTGGCGCGGCGCTGGTTGAAATTCTGCATGGCTGCCAATGCCACGGCGGCTACCTCCGTGAGTTCTTTGTAGTAGCGCTCGGGGTCGGCGTGGGGGTGTGCCGCGTTATCGAATTCGATTTCCACGCATTCTTTGGCCACCTCGCCAACCTCTTCCGACAGGATTAAAAACCACTGATAGGGCGGGCGATTTTGCGGACCGAACTTGCGGAGCTGCCGGGCGCGCTCGTTGAAAACATCCGACAATTCACGCAGGTGGGCATCTTCCAGCGTGGTTACTTCTTGGGGTACTGACTCGTTATTCATTGTCATTGGGTGCCCAGCGGGCGGTTGAAGTGATTGCTTTGGCCGAACTACTGGCCACCGGACACCCTCACGGGCTTTGGAAGCGGTGGCCAGCAGCGGCAACGGGTGCTGGAACGAGCCTCACAGCGGGCTGCCGGCCGCTTGTCGCAGGCCTTCCCCAATCCTAGCCGAGTAAATGGCTGTTTTGGACCATGCGGGGCGGTCGGAGTGCGGGTTAGGTGATGACTTCGGCGCCGGTTTCGCGGGCCTCCTGCTGGTGCTTTTCCAGCCAGTAGGCCGCTTGGAAGGCGTGGTATTCGCTTTCTTTCTCATCGGCCGTGCGAGGCCGGGTTGCTTCGTGCAGGGCCCACGCGGCCCGTTCGCGCAGGATGGCCACAGCAATGCTGATTTTCTTGGCGGGCATCGCCTCGGCCCGCTGGGGCCAGTAGTAGCGGATGCCGCGCCGTAGCTCTTCGTCGGGCATCGCTTCAAGTTTGGCCCGGAAGTAGAGCGCCGGCATCTGCTCATCGGGCAACAGGCTTTCGCGGCCGGCTTCAGCCAGGCGGTTCGCCTTGTGCCGCTTCTCGGCGGCGGCTTCAATCAGGGCGCTGCGCTCGGCATCGTAGATGGCGCACCAGCCGTGCACGGTGGGCGCGTCCAGTCGGTCGTAGCTCGTGCCGTAGCGTCCGCCCACGGCTTCTTTCATCACGAAGGCGAACTCATCGAAGCGCCAGTGCCAGTAGCGTTCGAGCATGTCATTGGCCAGTAGGCCGACCTGCACATCGTTCAGGTTCTTGCCGATGTTGAAGAGCTGGGCGGTGAAGGTGAGCAGGCTGCCCAGCGCCCGGGCGGTTTCGATGCGGGCCTCCCGGCTTGCCGTGGTCAGCGTCTTCACTTGGGCGGATTGCATGGCCACGGCGGGGGTCAGCCCCCGCCACTTTTTGGTGACGGCTTGGCCGATATCACTCCCAGGCTGCAATGTCGCCAGCGACGTTTCCCGCGTATACTGAAGGTTTTGCGCCGTTTGTGGTGCGAGCGTGGTGGGCTGAGCGAGTTGAAGCGTTTGCATGAGCGGAGAGGTTGGCGGTGAAAGGGGCAGGGGCTTCGTCGGTCCAGCGCTGCTGGTTGAGCCAGGTGGAAGCGTGGGGACAGTAGCGGATGCGTTCGGCCGTCAGCAGGTCGGGGCGGCCGGCCAGCCAGGTATCGGCCCGGCTGGCAGCGGCGGCCTGGTCATCGGCCCTCAGCTTGGCAAAGGCGCGCTGGGCATCGAGCTTGCCTTCCTTTTTGGGCCAGGCCTGCCAGAAGCTGGCGAACTCGGCCGACTCGCCGGATTTGGCTGGCTTGGGGGCGGTCGGCTTCTGGGGGGGCTTCGCAACGGGGGGAATCGTTGGGGGCGCTGGCTCGGCTGGAAACGCTCGGCCGTAGGCCGATTCGGTGAGCATGCCAACCTCTTCGTCCCAATCTTCTGGCGAAACGCCAGCCGGTGGTCCTATTTTTTTTTGAGCCCCGCACCCAGCGGCGTCAGCCGTCAAAGAGGTGGAAGGTTGTTGGAAATTAACTGGAAGATTAAGTGGAGTATTAGTGTCGGGATTCCCGACTAGGGTCAGGGGGAAATCCCGACTAGGGCTAGTCGGAATTTCCGAGTACCCTAGTCGGGATTTCCTACTAGCCCCCCTAGTCGGTTTTTCCGGGTAGCTAGTCGGTTTTTCCGGGTAGGGGTTCGTTTCGGCTTTGGCTTTGATGGCCGACGGCACGGGAGCCAGGGTGCGGTAGAATCCGGCGGCCTTGTTCACCACCTTCACGACAAGGCCCTCCTCGTGCAGCCGCTGAATGGCTTCGTTTACCACGTCGTGCTTGAGCGTGAGCCGGGCCATGAAGTGCGGGTTCGACGCATCGCAGCGGCCGGTAGCCGCGTGCAGGCTCACGATTTCAGCCAGCACCAAACGGGTGGCCGGCGTGTAAGGCAGGCGCAGCACATCGGCGGAAAGAGTGAGGGCGATTTCGGCGGGGCTCATGCGGGTGGGCGTCTCCATGCGGGTGGGCGTGTCGAGGGTGGCGGGGTCGCGCAGGATGCGCAGGAAGGGAGCGTGGGCGGTCATGATTTGGGCGGCTTGGGTGGGTGGGCTTTCCAGAAGTCGCGGGCGCGCTGCTGGCCTTCGGGGCTCATGCGCTGGAAGCAGGCCGTGGCCCCGGCGCGGTAGTCGCCCCAGGTGGTCGGCGGCTGGGGAATGCGGGGCTGCTTAGGCATGGGTCACCTCCGTTTCCATCTCGGCCAACTCGCCCTTCAGCCGCTCCAGCTTGGCTACTGCCTTTTGCCAGAACCCCTCGTTTTCGATGGGAAACATCTGTTTCCACTCGGCACGGGCTCGGCCAAGCTTGTTGGTGATTTCGGTAATTTTGGCACGGCGGGCGCGCAGCACGTTGCGACGGTGGGTGGCAGCCTGAACAGGGGTAGCGATGTCGCTACCCCATGCCATGTGCACATCCCAACGCGGGTGCTGCACTTGCGCCAGCGCGGCCCGATACTTGAAATACCAATCCCACTTGGCGCGCACCGGCCAGGGCAAATCGCGCCAGTGCAGCTTTTGCGAGTCACCGGTTTTCGTGTTGCGCAGCGTCACAATCACCCAATAGACTTTTTCGCCCACGTTGGCGATGGAAGCGCTAGACACTGGCCACCTCCTTTCGGTTAGCTGTCCATAAGCGTAGTAGCTCCTTCGCTGCGCCGCGCAAAGCCGGGCCGCCCCAGCCTGCTACCCCGTGTTCGCCGGGCATGTACAAGCTCCAGAGCGTGCCACCAAGGTGATAGATAGAGCCCACCCACTTGCCAGCACGGTATATGTAGTAATACACATCACCCATCTGTTCCGGCTGTACCAGCGCTACCAGCCCGCCCGGTAAGGGTTGACGGGTAGCGCTGGATTCCGGCCCATCGGGATGCGGGCCCAGGAAATGCCACTCCCGCCGCACAGGCGTGGCCGTTTCGAAAAGGGCGAGTTGGCCGCTCATGCCGCCACGCACTCCCCCTGCGTCACCGGCTCGCTGGCCAGCATGTTCTCCGCCCCGGCCATCAACTCAAAGAGGCTCAGCTGCGCGGCCCCGGATTCGGCCGAACGGCAGTTGCGCACGCCCACGTTGAAGTAGCTTTCCTTCAGCTCCACCAGAATGGCCTTACGCCCCATCTTAATGGCCTGGTAGCCCTCGCTGCCGATGCCGCCAAACGGGGTGAGCACCGTTTCGCCGGGGTTGCTCCAGAGGGCAATGGCCCGCTCAATGGTGTCGAGCTGCAAGGGGCAGATGTGCTTTTCGTCGGCCTCTTCCCGCGCCGCTTCGCGCTGAAGCGTGCGGCCGTACTTCACATCCATCCACACCGGCGAGGCCCACTTCTGCCAGGTGTCCACCGAAATGGTTTGCCGAATCGGTACCGGGTTGTCGCCGCGCTTGCGGAACACCAGCAGGTAATCCGGGATGCCGGTGCGCGTCATCGACGAGTCTTTTTTCACCTGCTTGTGCAGCAGGCCCAATGCCTTCGTGCGCTGCATCTCCACCACCGGGTCTTTCCAGATGGTGATGCGGTCGTGGTAGATGAATCCCGCGTCCTGAAAGGCCTGAATGAGGGTGCCGCTGAAATCGCGCAAGCCGATGAAGCCCTCCTTGCCTTTTTGAATCGGCAAGTCCATGCAGTGCACGGCCACCAACCGGCCGGGCAGCATCGTGCGGTGCAGCTGCGGCACCAGGTAGCCGAAGTGCTGCCGGAACTCGTCGTAGTTGGCCGAATTGCCCATGTCCGCTGTCAGGCCGGAATAGGTGTAGAGGTCGGCAAAGGGCGGGGAGAAGATGCTGAAATGCACGCTCTCATCGGCCACGTTGGCCAGCTGCTGGCAGCAGTCGCCGAGGTAGTAGGTAAACGAGTTGCCGCGCTCAATGCGCGTGTCGGGGGTGGCCATGGAATGGGCTAAGGATTGGCGGTGGGAGATGGCCGTGGCCAGCTGCGCGTGCATCTGGTCGTGGGCGAGTTGTTTGCGGCGGATGGCGGGCATGACGTTGCCCATGCGCCGGGTGGTGAGCAGGCTCACCTTCACCGGCCGGGTCTGGCCGAATCGGTAGGAGCGGCGAATGCGCTGATAGAGGCCCTCAAAGCCGAAATCGGCCGTGGCAATCTGCCGGGCGCAGTGCTGGTAATTCAGTCCGAACTGGGCAATCTTGCCTTTGGTGATGAGCACCCGAAATGCCCCTTGCGCAAAGCCCAGCAGGTTCTTGACCTTGCGTTCGGGCGTGTCGGAGCCGCTCACCTCCACGGCATCGGGCAGCAGCTCGCGCAGGCGCTGTCCCTCTTCGTTCAGGTTCACCCAGATGATAAACGGTTCGCCGGGTTCAGCCAGGGCCAGCGCGGCGGCGGCATGCATCCGCTCTTCCATCGAATCGCGCAGCGCCTGGCTGAACATGGTGGCCGAGACGGCCTCTTCCTCGAACAGGGTTTCGTTGGCGCGGGCCGGCACTTCCACCAGGTGTTCGACCAGCGAGAGCGGGGGCAGCACGTAGCCGGTGGCGTCGAAGCCCATTTCCAAATCAGCCGGGGTGCGCAAGCACGAAGCCCAACCGGAAACGAACTGCCAGAAATCATCCTGTGCGTGGCCTTTGAGCCGCCACTTGCTCGTATCGCCGCCGTCGTGCACGAAGTAGGTGGCCAGCATCGTGGCCCGACTCATTACGCCCAAAAACTCCGCGTGATTGCCCAGCTCCATGTGGTCGTTGGGGCTGGGGGTGGCCGTGCAAGCCAGGCGAAACGGCGTGTCACTGAAATAATTTAACAGCAGCCGTTTGGTCTGGCCGGTGAAATTTTTCAGGATGCTGCTCTCGTCGAGTACGATGCCGCTAAAGCTGGTGGGGTCCAGGTTCTCGACTTGCTCGTAGTTAGTGACGTAGATGCCCGGATGCAACACGCCGCGCACGCTGGCATCAGCGCTCAGGCGCAACACCTCGATGCCGAACTTCTCGCCCTCGGCCACCGTCTGCGCGGCCACGGCCAGCGGGGTGAGCACGAGCACCGGGCGGGCGGTGTGGGCCACGACGTGGCGTGCCCACTCCAACTGCATCAGCGTTTTGCCCAGGCCGCAATCAGCAAACAGCGCATACCGGCCTTTCTGCAAGGCCAGCTCGACAATGAATCGCTGAAAGTCTTTCAGGGCGGGGGTGAACGAAAGGCCCGTGGTGTCAATCCCGGCGGGCGGGGCGGTTTTGGTTTTGCCAGCCAGAAAATCGGCGTAGGCATCGGCGGCCGGCGCGGAGGCTTTCGTGCGGCGGGCGGGGCGGGATTTATTGTTAGCCATGGTGTTGAAGGGAAAAGCCCCGCCACCGAAGCGGCGGGGTTGGTGAGGGGAATGATTAAGCGGCGGGGGTGCTGGCCAATTCTTCGCGCACGCACTTGATGTTGTCGCGCAGCACTTCGGCGTTGATGTCGTTGCGGTCAGCCAGGGTAAAGAGGCGGTCAACTTCTGGCTTGCCCAGGCGCACGGCATTGTCTTCGGCCAGTGAGCGCAGCTCTTCGCGCAGGCCGGGCATTTCTTCGCCGTTTTCGCGCTCATCGATGGCCCTGCGCAGCTTGGCAATGGCCTGCATGGCGCGCTCTTCATCCAGCCGGTTGATGTTGATGAGCATCTTCGTTTTCTCCGGCCGGGTAATGGTCGGGTGATTCAGCAGCCGAATGATATCCTCTTTCTGCGAGGCCGTGGCGTACTGCACGGCAACGACCGGCGTGGTGGCCTCATCGGTGCCCACCACGCGCATTTCGGGCGGGTTGGCGGGCGGATTAATCGGGCCGTTGGTGATGGCCGGAATCGGGCGGGCGTTGCTTGGGACGGACGTAGCGGAGGCTGCCGGGCGTGCGGAACTGCTGTCGCCGCCGTTCCCGGTCGTAGGGTTTACCGCCTGGGTGTTGTAGTCCATCTCTTCGGCCGGGGTGGGCTCGTAGCCGGCGGCGCGGATAATCCAGGCCAGCACGTTGCGGAAGGCTTTGCCCGTGGCCCGCGTCTGGGCCATGCTCATGATGGCAAACTCCTGGTAGAACTTCTTGCCGCTCTCCTTATTCGAGCACACGGCGAAGCCGGCACCCACGGTCACCTGGTGGCGCAGGTCGAAGAGCGTGACCTTCGCCTGGTACTTTATTTCCTGCTCGTTGCTCACGTTGATGCTGTGCTCCACGATGGGCACGATGCCCAGGCGCGAGCCGGCGTACTGCCAGCCTTCCACGTTCACGAACTCCTTGCCCTGCACCTGCGTGGTGAGCTTGTTTGCCTTGATAAATTGGGCCAAATCCTTCGCCAGGTCGAGCGTCTCGGCACTCTGCGCGATGTCGTAGCTCTGCGCTTTGGAAGCGGTTTTCGGGGCGGGCGCGGCCTTGGCGGCAGCGCGCTTGGCGGGAAACTTTTGCGGGGTGTTTGCCTCGGATGACATACTTTTGTGCATTGTAAGTGACAGTTGAATGAGAGCCGGCCGCGGGGGCAACCGCGGCCGGCTTTTGCGTTTTAGAGGGTGGTGGTATTGGCTTCGTGCCATTCGTAGCGGGATTCGTAGCGCGGCGCGGGCAGCTCGGCCCGGCGGGCATCCGCTTCGGTGCGCGTGGGTCGTTGCGCCGCGCAGCCCGAAGCGCCGCCACTGAGCAGCAGCACCAGCAGCAGGGCCAGCGAAGCCAGGGCGTGGCCGGTGTCGGCCCAACGACTAGCCGGGGCGAAGGCGGCTTTTTCAAGGGCCTTGCCGGCGGCAAGCGCAGCAGCGTCGGTCAGGTGCCTGGCGCGGCAGCGGCCACCGAAGGCCGGAAGTTTGGGGGAGCGCTTCATGCTAGGCGGCGGTTGTGGCGGTGGGCTGAAAGGACTGGAGCGGGGTGCGGCCACTGCGCAGGGCGCGGACTTGCTCGCCGGCCTGCATGGCGCCGATGCGCCAATCCAGCGAGCCGCCGCGCTGGCCCAGCGGCGGGTACTGTTCGCGCAGCAGGCGGCGGCTCAGGCGGGCGAGCAAATCGGCCCGTAGGATTTCTTCCGAAACCGGGGGCAAAGGCAGCACGGAGCCGGTGACGTGGTAAGGGGCTTGGTTTTCCATGTGGGCAACGGGGAAAAAGTGAAGTGAGAAATGGATTAGTGGCAGTTGGAGAGGACCCAGAGCAGCAGCGTGAGCAGCAGTAGGCCGATGAGGCGGTTGCGCATGAGCGGGGCCTTAGCGGGTGGTGCCGGCGGGCAGCTCCCGGTGCGGGAAGCGGCTGGGCTGGCTCACGTAGTCCTGGAGGTTGTCGGGCTGCTCGCGCATCTGCGTGATGAAGCGGTTGTGCTCGGCTACCTGCTCGGCAGTGAGGCGGCCGGTGAGCGGGATGCGGGGCGTGGGGTTGGCGGTGAGGTGCATTAGGCGGCGAGTTGGAAGTGCAGCTTGTGGGCAATGCAGCTGGCGCGGGAGTAGGCGGCGCTGCGGCCCTGCTTGGTGTATTTGAGCAGGGTGCCGGGCCGCTGGCGCTCGGCGATGAGCGTCGTGCGGGACTTGAGACCGGTGAGCCTGAGGGCCTGCGCCGTGCTCACCTGGTCGTCCACGCTGTTGACCATTTCCCGCACGAAGCCGCGCAGCTCGGCCAGTTCGCGGCGGATGGCAGCGAGTTCGGAGGGGGTGGCGAAGGGGAGGGATTCTGGTGTCATGCTTATTTCCTGTTTTTAAATAAATAGTAGGAAAAAACGCAAAAGAAAGGGCAAAAAAATATCAGCTAAGCCTCCTGGCTTGCGGCCCACTCTGTTAGAGCTTCTGCTACTACTTCAGTCATTTGAGGCCGCGAACCGGTTTCTAATTCGCGTTTGCTTTGCCTCATTCTTAGTGCCTTATGGGTCGATTCTGGTATTTCGGCCCGCACGTTGAGCGTGGGTTCGGTGGTGGTGGATGTAGCCATGGTATGATTGGTTGGTTTGTGATTCAAAGGTAATAAATATTTCTCACTAAACGCGAAATTGTGTTAAAAGTTTTAACAATGTTTAACTTGTTGTCTTAATAGTCGTTAAACTTGCACCATAAACAGAGAAAACAACGCTGTATGATGACTGCTGTAGCTTCAAATCAGGCCACCCGTCTTACTGAATTGCGCCGTAAGAGTGGCTTGAGCCTCCATCAGGCAGCAGAGAAATTGAATAGTCTGCTAACAGATGGGAAGCGCAGCCATTCGACCATTCAGCGCTACGAAAAGGACGAAACCATTCACATAAAACAGCCAATATTATTAGCCCTGGCTAAGGTCTACCGCACTACGCCCGAC
>JAYSZD010000433.1:0-4077 GCA_043738185.1 Hymenobacter sp.
TCGGCGGCACTGATTTTATCCCGGTTTTCCGCATTGGCCGCATCAACGGCGTCGTTGCCGCCGCCATTGGAGGAGCAGGCTGAGAGCAGCGGCAGCGCCACGGCCAAGCAAAAAAACAGCCGGCGCCCAGTGAATAATGATAGTAGGGGAGAGAGCATAAAAAATGGTTGATGGAACGGTTGCGGCATAGTTGCAAAGCTATACGATGGCGTTGGGAGCGGGTTCCTGAAGGGGCGCTCAGATATTTTTGGTTGGAGCTTTAAACCCACGCGGTTCTCCTGCTTCCAACCGAACACAAGCGTTATTTCCTTCACCTTTTTTTTCGTTATCATGCGTACCGTTTCCCTTCGTGCCCTTGCTTTTGCCTGCCTCGCCAGCGGGCTGCTGCTCACCACCGGCTGCCAGCGCGACGCCGACCAGGTGGCCCCCGATGATGTTGTTTCGGCCGAAGACCACGGTAGCAGCGACGAAGAAACCGCGCTGAGCAGCGACCTGCTCACGGCTGCCCAGCCTCAGGACGAGAGCGTGACCGGTAGCCCCGCCGTAGCCAGTGCCACCGAAATGGCCCGCCTGTTCGGCACCTGCGCCAAGCGCACTTATACCGCCGAAACCCGCACCCTGGTCATCGACTTTGGCCCTACCAACTGCCTGTGCCCCGATGGGCGCTACCGTCGCGGCAAAATCGTGGTCGTATTCACCGGGCCGAACCTGCGTCGGCACTCCGGCTCCATCGTCACCCGCGTCGATTATTTCGTGAACGACAACCAACACACCGCCACCCGTATTTTCACGGACCTGGGCAACGGCTCCTTTAGCTTGAATGTACCCAGCGCGAGCATCATCCTGGCCAACAATGGCGGTACCCACTCCTGGACGGCCCGGCGGGTATTTACCCGCACGGCCGGCTTCGGCACCCCCCAGCTGGCCGATGATGAGTACACCATTACCGGCGCGGCCAGTGGCACCAACCGCCGGGGCGTTGACTACACGGCCACCATTGGCCAGCCGCTCATCAAGCACTTCACTGCGGGTTGCTTCCGGCATTTCGTGTCGGGCACCGTCCAAATCGAAAATTCCAAAGGCAATACCCTGCTGCTCAATTACGACCCGACCGGCGCCGGCGTATGCGACAACGTGGCCTCGGTCACCATCAACGGAAAACGTACCCGCACCATTACCCTGCGCTAGGTTGCGGCGGCGGCGTAAATGCAGTTGTCAGATAAAAGAAATGCCCTCCCGATTTCGGGAGGGCATTTCCTTTGTCTGGCTCTTAAGGTCAGCGCTAGGCGCCTTTGAAAACAGGCTTGCGCTTCTCGCTAAATGCCTTTACGCCTTCAAAGTAATCCTCCGTTTCTCCGGCAATTTGTTGGCAGTGGGCTTCGTAATCCAGCATTTCGTCGAGCGTGGCCGCACCGGCCTTGTTCAGCATTTGCTTAAGCAGGCCGATGGATTTGGTGGGCGCGGCGGCGTAGCGGGCGGCCAGCGCGTAGGTAGCCTCGTCCAACTGTTCGGGAGCTACCACCTGGTTCACCAAACCCAGGCGCAGGGCTTCTTCAGCCGGCACTTTGGTGCCGAGGCTGCACAGCTCGAAGGCCTTGAGCGTGCCCACCAGTCGGGGTAAAAACCACGACGACCCTGAATCCGGCACCAGCCCGATGTTGATGAAAACCTCAATCAGCGAAGCTTCGGTGCTGGCCACCAGGGCATCGCAGGCCAGCGCCAAAGAGCAGCCCGCTCCCGCCGCCACGCCGTTGATGCGGCCGATTATTGGCTTGGGCAGCGTCCGCATAGCCCGAATGATGGGGTTGTAGCGCTTGTGCAGCGAATCGTAAAACGACCGTTTCTCGGCGCCCTGTGCGGCCTTCAAATCCTGGCCAGAGCAAAAGGCGCGGCCCGCCCCGGTGAGCACGACCGCGCGCACGGCGGCATCACGGGCTACCTGCTTCAGGGCATCCTGCAGCTCGTAGCTCAGCGGGTCGTTGAAGGCGTTGAAAACATCCGGGCGGTTCAGGGTGATGGTGGCCACGCCATCGGGGCGCACGTCGTAAAGCAGGCTGGTATATTCCATGGAGTAGGGGAGGAGCACATGCTTGAGCTTGTGCAGGGCGGAAGATGAACTGCAAAGAACGCACAAGCTCAAGCATGCGCTATCGCGCCAGCAGTGCTTCTGCCACCACTAAATCTTCCGGAGTGGTGATTTTGATGTTGCGGTAGTCGCCGTCCACCAGCTGTACCCGGCACAAATCGTCCACCACAGTAGCGTCGTCGGTGAAGGAAGCCAGCTCGGGCATGGCGTAGGCACGGCGTAGCAAGTCAATCTCAAAGGTCTGGGGTGTCTGCATGAGGCGCAGGCGGCTCCGGTTCTGCGCCGCGGAACCGTGCTGCGACACCAGCCGCACCGAGTCTTTGGGCATGACGGCCGCCGCTGCCGCCGCGTGCGTGGTGGCGGCCACGTAGGTGCGCTCCACTACCAGGCGCGACACCAGCGGCCGCACGCCATCGTGCACGGCCACCAGGCCTTCGGGGTGGTTTTTCAAGGCGGCTAGGCCAGCCTTCACCGATGCCCAGCGGCTGCTGCCGCCCGCCACCAGCGTGTGCGGAATGCTGACCTGATGCTGCGCGCACAGCGCGGCCCAGGTTTCCAATTGGTTGGCGGGCAGCACCACCACAATTTCTGCCACGGCCAGCGCGGGCTCGGCAAAACGGCGCAGGGTGTGCAGCAGCACCGGTTCGCCGGCCAGCAGCAGGAACTGTTTGGGACGGTCGGCAGCCATGCGGCTGCCACTGCCGCCCGCCACCAGTACCGCAAAGCGCGGAGGATGCGGGGGCAATGCGGCCATAGAACGGTTCAAGGGAGTCAGCATGGCGTAAAAGTATCAGCCCCCGTGGAAGTGTGGCAAATCAGGCAGGGCCGAAAAGCAAAAACCCGGCTGCCAAATTGGTAACCGGGTTTTACTTCTGGCTTCAGAAAGTACTAGAGAATCAGCATGGCGTCGCCGTAGCTGAAGAATCGGTATTTTTCCTTGATGGCTTCTTTGTAAGCCTCCATCAGCAGGGGGTAGCCGGCAAAGGCCGCCGCCAGCATGATGAGCGTGCTCTCCGGCATGTGGAAGTTGGTGAGCAGGCAGTTGGCGATTTTAAAATCGTGGGGCGGGAAGATGAACCGGTCAATCCAGCCCTGAGTGGGCTTCATGCGGGCATTGGCCGACACCGACGCCTCCATGGCCCGAACGGTGGTGGTGCCCACGGCGCACACGCGCTTCTTGGTGTCGAGGCCCTTGTTCACCACTTCGCAGGCGGCGGCCGTCACGATGAAGTTTTCCGAGTCCATCTTGTGCTTGGTCAGGTCCTCCACATCCACGGTGCGGAACGTGCCCAGGCCCACGTGCAGCGTTACATACGCGGGCTCGATGCCCTTGATTTCCATGCGCTTCATCACTTCGCGGGTGAAGTGCAGGCCGGCCGACGGGGCCGCCACCGCGCCAATGTGCTCGGCGTAGATGGTTTGGTAGCGCTCTTTGTCGGCGGGCTCGGTTTCGCGGTTGATAACCTCCTTGGGCAGAGGCGTTTCGCCCAGCTCGTAGAGCGCCTTGCGGAACTCCTCGTCGGTGCCATCGAACAGGAATTTGATGGTACGGCCGCGCGAGGTGGTGTTGTCGATAACCTCGGCCACCATGTCCGACTCGCCGAAGTAGAGCTTGTTGCCAACGCGGATTTTGCGGGCGGGGTCCACCAGCACGTCCCACAGACGCAGCTCCTTATTCAGCTCGCGGAGCAGGAATACTTCGATTTTAGCCCCGGTTTTCTCTTTGTTGCCGTAGAGACGGGCCGGAAAAACCTTGGTGTCGTTGAACACGAAAACGTCGCCCTCAACGAAATAATCGAGAATATCTTTGAAGGTGCGGTGCTCAATCTGGCCGGTGGCGCGGTGCACCACCATCAGGCGGCTCTCGTCGCGGTTGCGGGCGGGGTGCAATGCCACTAAGTCCTCGGGGAGCTCAAACTTGAACTCGTGCAATTTCATCGCCATAGGGCAGTATTTGGGGGAATATACGGAAAATTGGGGAGGCAAAAGTA
>JAYSZD010000434.1:0-4075 GCA_043738185.1 Hymenobacter sp.
GGGACGTCCAATCCAATGCTGCTCCCGACCTTTACAAGCGTATTAGTGTACGGGTTTATCTATGAGTGACTGCCCGCACAAAACACAGGTACTGCCCGATTTGGATGAGTGTACGCTAACAAGGGCAATAATTGCACTTGGTGTGCCGGGGCTGCTACCGGAGTGGCCCCTGCGGGTAGGATAGAGAGGTGCTGTGGGACAGCAAGGCCCGGCGCGTGAATTATGGGCAGATGCTGACGGTGAAAGAAATGGCTACTGCGCCCATTCGTGCCACTCGCGCAAAGCATGCCGGGTAAGGAACTGGTTGTCTTCAACCAAGTGGCGGACGGCAATGGCGGGCAGGAACTGTCAGCTAACCCACTAGTTGGGTAACTGGTAGCGGAGCGTGGGCTGCACTCGTATCCTGGGACTTTCGAGAGAATTGTAGGCTGAATGAGTTACGCTGGTAAATGCAGCCAGATGTATGGTGAGAGCGGTGAATGGGCCTTAAGGCTGTTAGTTTTGAAGTCAGCGACAAAATCAGCCCTTCCTTGCGCGTCGGGTGCGAATTTGCAAGTTTAACCGCCTAAACAAGCTACCTGTTGGAAACCGGCCACTACGAAACTCTCGTCACGCAACAGCTGCGGGACCAGCTTGCAACTTTAGAAACGGCGGTTTACGCCATTGCGGAAAAGAAGCTGGGGGCGGACGATGCCGCGGTGTTCATCACGCGGCACCTGACGCAGCTGCTGAGCAGCGTGCTAGGGCAACTGGCCAAGAATGAAGAGGTAGGCGAACAACTGGCGTTGGCCAATGGCATAATTGCCTACTTGCAGGAGAAGTCGGACGTATTGGCGGCGGGCAGCTACCTGGCGCCGGAGGGGCAGCTGCTGCGGGCGGTGCTACCGCGGCTGCACCTGCCGCTGGCCGCGCAGCACGATTTGGGCAAGCACCTCGATGGGGTAGAGCCGACGCTGCGATTTTCGCAAAGCGACCTGTTCAGCGGGGGTAATTCGGAGTTGTCGTTGGAAGCCGAGTTGAAAAAGGAAATAGAGACGGCTGACCGTATTGACTTCATCGTGAGTTTCGTGAAATGGAGCGGGTTGCGGTTGCTGCTGCCCTCGCTCCAGGCGTTTGCGGAGCAAGGCAAGCCACTGCGGCTACTCACGACTACCTACATGGGCGCCACCGACCAGAAGGCGGTGGATGCGCTGGCCGCGCTGCCGGGGGCTGAACTGCGCATCAGCTACAACACGGCGCACGAGCGGCTGCACGCCAAGGCCTACCTATTCAGCCGCAACTCGGGGTTTGACACGGCCTACATTGGGTCGAGCAACATGAGCCGCTCGGCGCTGACCAGCGGGCTGGAGTGGAACGTGAAGGTGACAGCACAGGACAATTCGGCCATTTTGAACAAGTTCCGGGGCACGTTCGAGACCTACTGGAACTCGCCGGAATTTGAGGAGTATAGCAGTTTGCCCGAGCAACGGCTGAAGCTGGCCCGGGCCCTGCGCCAGGAGAATAGCGGCACGGTGGAGGCCGATTCACTACCCAACTTTCGCATCCGACCGTTTCCGTACCAGCAGGAAATTCTGGACCGGCTGGCAGTGGAAAGGAGCTTGCGGGGGCATTTCCGCAACCTAGTGGTGGCGGCGACGGGCACCGGCAAAACGGTGGTGTCGGCGTTTGATTACGCTCGTTTTGCCAAGCAGTTTACCACGCTGCCGCGGTTGCTATTTGTAGCCCACCGGGAGGAAATACTGCGGCAGGCCCGCGCCACGTTTCGACACATTCTAGGGGAGGCCAACTTTGGGGAATTGTGGGTAGGAACGGAGCAGCCCCTGCAGTTTGAGTATCTGTTTGTGTCGGTGCAGACCTTTGCGTCGCGGCTGGACTTCTTTCAGCAAACCATCCCGCGAGACTATTACCAATACTTGGTGATTGACGAGGTGCACCACTTGGCGGCGGCTTCTTACCGGCCCATCCTGGCCTGGTTTCAGCCCACCATTCTGCTGGGGCTGACGGCCACCCCGGAGCGGGCCGATGGGGAGAGCATCTTGCCAGACTTTGATAACACCATCGCGGCGGAAATCCGGCTGCCCGAAGCCATTGCGCGGGGGCTGCTGGTGCCGTTTCAGTATTTCTGCATCACCGACCCGGTAGATTACCGCAACGTGCGCTGGACCAACGGGCGCTACGCCGCCGAGGACCTGACCAACGTGTACACCGGCAATGATGTGCGGGTGAGTGCCATTGTGGGCGCGTTGCAACGCTATTTGCTGTCCCCTCACCAGGCGCGGGCCCTGGGCTTCTGCGCCACGCGGGAGCATGCGCGGCTGATGGCGGCCAAGTTCCAGGCGGCCGGCCTCAAGGCTAGCTACCTGGCCAGCGGCGACACCACGGCCGAGCAGCGCCGGGCGGCGGTCGCGCAGTTGCGGCGCGGGGAACTCAACTACCTGTTCGTGGTGGATATCTTCAACGAGGGCGTGGATATTCCCGAGGTGGATACGCTGCTGTTTTTGCGGCCCACGGAAAGCCTGACGGTGTTCCTGCAGCAGCTGGGCCGGGGGCTGCGCCTGCACGAGAGCAAGGAGTGCTTGACGGTGCTGGACTTCGTGGGACAGGCCCGGCAGGAATACAGCTACGAGCAGAAGTTTCGGGCGCTGCTCGGGCGCACCGGCGGCTCGGTGCTGAGCGAAGCGGAGGCGGGCTTCCCGCGGCTGCCCGTGGGGTGCAGCATCCAGATGGAGCGCGAAGCCATGAAGTTTATTCTCGACAACATCCGGGCGGCCACCGGTGAGAATGTGCGCGTGCTCGAGCGTCGGATACGTGGTTTTGCATTGGAAAGCGCGCTGCCGCTCACGCTGTCCACCTTTTTAGCACACACGCATTTTGCGCTGGTGGACATTTACCGTTCGCGAGGCGACCGGGGCTGGACGGCGCTGAAAGTCCGGGCGGGGGTGCTGGACCCGCCGGCGATGACGGCTACTGAAAAGCAACTGGTGGGCAGTGTCTGGCGGTTGGCGCAAGCCAACGGGCCCGCCTTCCTGGCCTTTGTGCGGCGAGTTTTTGAGGCGGTAGAAGCATTGCCGCAACTGCTGAAGCACCCGCTGGGTCCGGAAATGGGGCTGATGCTGCACTACCTGCTGTACCAGAAGCCGGGGCCCAAGTTGGACCTGGATTCGTTGCTGGATAGCTTGGCCATGCTGCGGGCCATGCCGACCCTCACGGCGGAGGTGCTGGAAGTGCTGACTGTTTGCGAAGCACAAATCAGCATCCCGCTCATGGCGGTGGCATTGCCCTACCAGTGCGCACTGCAGCTGCAGAGCCGCTACAGCCGCGACGAAATTCTGTGTGCCTTTGGCGTGTGGACGTTTGAGCGTAATCCGTCCGTGCGTGAAGGCGTCTGCTACATCGCGGCGCTGAACACGGAACTGCTGTTCGTTACGCTCGAAAAGTCGAGCCGCAACTACTCGCCCACGACGCTTTACCACGACTATGCCATCAGCGACACGCTGTTTCATTGGGAGTCGCAGAACAGCACGGCCGAGGACACGCCGAAGGGCATCAGCTACCTTCGGCACCAGGCGCAAGGGAAGCATATTCTGCTGTTTGTGCGCGAGCAGAATCAGGATGCCGCGGGCTTAACCATGCCGTATGTGTTCCTGGGGCCCGTGCGGTACGTGAGCCACAAGGGCAACCGGCCCATGGCCATTACCTGGGAGCTGGCCACGCCGCTGCCGGGGTTCCTATGGCATGAGGCGGGCAAAATGGCCGTGGGGTAGGCGGCGCAGTTAGTAATTTTCTGCGTGGCCAAGCGACCGGTGTAGGCACGTAAAAGCCGCGTTGGAGCGGGGCTGCTATATGTCCGGATGAGGTTTCGGTGAGGAAAGCGCTGAACAGCTTTATCACAAACGGAAACAGCTTACCCCGTGGGCTTTCCTGTACTAATACTGCTTACGACTGAGTGCTACCGTTGGACGTCATGCCATTGAAGAAAACGGCAGAATTAGCCGCAGGCTTCCACAAGCACGGGTCGGTGGCCAAAAGGGTCAGTGACTTCTGTCCGCATCACCCCTTCATTCCAGCTGGTTTT